>CAVJKI010000233.1:0-3477 GCA_963649995.1 Sodaliphilus sp. | reverse complement strand
ACAAATTCTATCTGATGTCTTTCTTGTTTTCCTGTTTTCAGCACCTTTCATCACCGTATTTATTATACCACATATCAATGAAAAAGCCAAGCAAAAATGCTTGGCTTTTTCGACAGTCTGCACAGCCACGGCTTTCACGCCGTGGCTGTTCTCTTTTATTTGGTTTTTACAGTGCAATAGGTATAAGCGCTGTATTCAGTAACATTTCCTGTCGTCTTGAAAGCTCTCATTCTGAACTTGTAAGTAGTTTTCGATTTGAGGCTCTTTATCGTGAAGGTCGTGCTTGCGTTTGATGAATAACGCTTTATCTGAACCCACTTTTTACCGTCATACTTTTCAATGCAATAGCCGTCCGCACTGGTGTTCTTATTCCACTGAAGCGTGATCGACGACTTTGTGACCGTCTTTGCCTTCATGCCTGTCGTGGTATAAGGCTTGGTCGTAACATTGATATAGGTATAAACGCTGTATCTGCCCGATTTGCACGACTTTATGCGTAATCTGTATTTAATATCACCGTTTACAGTTGTCATTTCGCAGTTATAAACGCCTTCGGCGTTTATAACTGCACGGTCGCTTCCGCTGTTTTCAAAGGTTACGTTTCCGTAAACCGATAAAAATGCATTTGTCTCAGTACCGTCTGAAACATTCAGCGTATGACCGTTCATGTCAATTGTTTTGTTACCGTTTATTGTTAAGATAGCAACACCGCAATCTACATCGCCGGTCAGCTTTAATACGCCGTCTGCCTCATTTTCCGCAATATTTTTAAACTGTATTGCGCTTTCAATAAATGTATATGTTACCTCGCTCTGTGTTGTCTCGGTAAATACAGCAAGTGCACAAACGCCGCACGGACACTTGCCCGTTTCCTCGTTGTAAACGTGCGTATGTTCTTCAACAACGACATTTGTAAGTCCTTCGTATAATGTTACCGCACTGCCGTCAACTAACGTTTCGGCGATCAGTGTAACACTGTTTACGGTCATAAACGCACGGTTTTCCGCAAGCAGAGTGCCGACAGTAATTGACGTTTCAATCTGCGACTTGATTTTTCCGAAGCTTCCTCCGTAGATTGCCACATCAGGAACATAATCACTAATTATGAACGAATCATAAGCACCGCCGTAAAGCTCTATATGAGGAGCTTCACCGATATAATTAGCGTATAAATTCGTTATGGAAACAGCCTTGCTGTCGTTTGTATCGTTGACGCCGTTTATCAGCGTACTGCCTGCAACTGTTACATTACCGTCAATTTTACCGCCGCCTGTAAGTGTCAGCGTACCGAGCTTTACGATAATCTCCTTATCCGATGTGGTAATTGTCTTTCCGTTGACATTAAGGCTTAGAGTTTTCTCGATTATCGGATCATCTGTAATCTCGCAGTCCTTATATATAGTCAGCGTACAGCCGTTGTTTTCTTCCGATACAGCCGCATTAAAAGCTTTGTCTATATCGTCAAAATACTCTGTTGCCTTACCCGAAACGCCCGAAACGCTCGCAGTAAACTGGTACTTGCAGACAGAGCATATACCCGTTTCAATGTCAATGTCGTTATGCTCGCAGGTATATCCGCAGTCGCACTTGCCCGTGTCACTGCTGTATTTGTGGTCCGCGTTTGTATGCTCTACAACGGTAATCGGGTTGCGAATATATATATTAGCGGTTGATTTCTTGTAAATGTCGATAAGCTCATCGCTCGTATCATATTTAAGTGTCTGATTATCTGTGAGCAGATTTTTCAACATTATGCTTGTAGAGCCGGAATTGTTCGTGGGTGAATATATAAGACTGCCTATCTTCATTCCTGTAGCAAGCTTTACAGATGTCACGGTAGCACCTGTGTCGTTGAAAGTGTCCTTCACGCCTAAATATTCCGTATTTACCTTTGCTCCGTCGCTTACAGTGAACTGTACACCTACTTCAATAAAAACGATGCGGATTCGATATTGGCTTCGCTGTCAATTGTGAACTTGGTGTAGCTGTGAGTATATACCTTTTTCGACATAACCTGTGCCTGTTAATGTAAGCTCACCGTTGTTATCCTCGCTGTTTTTCTAATTGATCTTAATCTCATCATTCACATTGTGACCGTTAAGGTCAAGCGTTACCTTATAATTTACTGTAAAGTCCACACTGGAATCTTCCGTAATATCCTGATAAAGCTTTATATAGTTTTCGGTATCGGCAGTAACGCTGTCAAAACAGCTCTGAAGTGAATCAAAGCCTATCGGTGTATTGCCGTCCGTGCCGAGCGTAACAACAAACTCACGTCCACAGCCTGCACATT
Organism: Sodaliphilus sp.; assembly: GCA_963649995.1. GTDB lineage: Bacteria > Bacillota > Clostridia > Oscillospirales > Ruminococcaceae > Ruminiclostridium_E. The sequence continues at coordinate 1,184 of CAVJKI010000233.1, read as the reverse complement.
TACCCGTCTCGTCAATATTCTTATGATCGCAGGCATTATGGCAGATGTCGCAGACTTCATCTGTAAAGCTGCCCGTATGCTTGCACTCCTCAAATGTGAAAGTAAATCTCTCTGTTATGTATATGCCTCGCCGTCGTCGTTGGTATAAACAACGTCGCAGTAAATGACATAGCTACCCTCAGGTACATTGTCGGAGAATTTAAGCTCAGTTGATCCGTCTGCTGTGTTTATCGTGCCGAGGTCGGCTATACCATACTTCTTGCTTGAACTGTTCCAGTCATACTGTAAGCCGTTTGTATTTACATAACCGTCATTAATGTCATACTGGAGCGTTATTTTCTGCTCGCCGTTGTAATTTGTATAGTATTTGCTCTGTGAAACCTTATTTGCAAGAGTGAAAGGGGGCTTGCCTACAGTTACAGTAACCGTATTTGAATAAATCTCGCCGCTCTTTACCCGATGCTCATACTGACGAGTAAAATTAAGCTCATCGCATGTTACCTCGCAGACATAATTGCCGTCTACTTTTGTTATACTTGCTTCAATTTGTTTATCGCCGGGAGATATTACCCATTCTACCTCGGGATTGAATGTTCCTTCGGCAAAATTCTTCGCAGTTATATAGAAATAAGCAACAGAAGTGTTCTCCTCATCTGCATATACTGCGCCTATCTGCTTGCCAAGCTTAATAGAAGGCTCTGTATTCGGCTTTATAACTACAGTCTTAGCATCTGCTCCGTCAATCTCATAATAGCCGCCGTTAAGCTTGATCTCGTCTGTCACAGCGCTTTCCTGAGCCTTGTAATCAGTCGAACCCTTTATTACAAATTCGTCCTCGTCTATTGACGGTACAGTTTGATGTATAGTGTGATAACATAGTTTACAGAATGTGCAAGGACATAGTTTACATATTTATGATAAAATAGAGGCATAAAATTCGAAAGGAGCCAAAGTTTATGCCTTGGAAAGAGAAAGTAATATAAACTATGAGAGAAGAATTTGTAAAAAGAGTGTTGTCACATGAAAAAAGCAAGGCCAAATTGTGCCGGGAATATGGAATAAGTCGTCCCACCGGTGACAAATGGATTGAACGTTACCTGAACGGTCAACCTCTGTGCGATCAAAGTCGAGCACCGCATATTGTTGGTAATAAAACAGATGTTGACGTTGAGAAATTCATTGTT
>CAVJKI010000232.1:0-3480 GCA_963649995.1 Sodaliphilus sp. | reverse complement strand
TCAAGGAACAGTAACTGCGCAACTACCAGTCCCGCTGTAACGTTGTTTACCTCTTCGTTGAGCATTATAATTCTGTCGTTAAGCAGTCTTGAGAAAATGTCGTAAGCTCTTTCTCCTCTGCCTGTCTGTTCAATGACGGTTGGTACTAAACTCATAAAACTCCTGCCTTTCATATTGCAATTTATTGACAATAAAGAGCTTTCCATATCAGATACAGAAAGCTCCCGATTGTAAAAAACTTAATTATTCAGTAACTTCGGTTACATCTGCACTCTCACGAACGATGTCGAATGCCTTTTCAACCTCAAGATCCTTTCTGAGTGCCTCTTCAGCTACAAGAGACTTAATCTTGTCAAGCTCCATCTTGTAGTTTTCAGCCATCTCAGCGTATTCCTTCTCAACGTCCTCATCTGTAACAGTAACATTTTCAACCTGAGCAATCTTTTCAAGAGCAAGTCTGAGCTTAACCTGCTTAGCAGCGGACTCCTTGAAGTTTTCCTTGAACTGCTCAATTGTTGTATTTGTAAACTTAAGATAATCTGCTACTGTGATACCCTGGTATCTGTTTCTGTATTCCCAGTCACGAACGAGGTCGTCAACACGGTTGTTGATCATAGCATCGGGAATCTCACCCTCAAGCTTTTCAATAACAGCGTCTGTAATGTCAGCGTCAAGCTTTGCGTCAGCGGCGTTCTTTGCGCTTTCTTCAAGCTTAGCTCTGATGTCAGCCTTGAATTCATCAAGTGTATCAAAATCACTTACGTCCTTAGCAAACTCATCGTCAAGCTCTGCGTATTCCTTAGCCTTGATCTCGTGAATCTTGCACTTGAATACTGCGGGCTTGCTCTTTAAGTTTTCAGCGTTATAGTTTTCGGGGAATGTTACATTGATTTCAAATTCCTCGTCAATGCTGTGACCTACCATACCGTCCTCAAAGCCGGGAATGAACTGACCGCTGCCGATTTCAAGTGAGAAGTGTTCTGCCTTGCCGCCCTCAAATGCTTCGCCGTCAACGAAACCTTCAAAGTCAAATACAGCTGTATCACCCTTCTGGAGGGGTCTGTCTGTTACGTCAATGATTCTTGCGTCCTTCTCCTGGTATCTCTTGAGTTCGTTAGCAACATCTTCGTTTGTTACAGTCTTGACAGTCTTGTTAACCTTTATACCTTTGTAGTCCTTAATTTCAACTTCGGGCTTGGTTGTGAAAGTAGCCTTGAAAGAAACGCCGTTCTCCTTGCTTACTTCTGTCACTTCAATGTTAGGCATATCAACTACTTCAAGCTTGAGTTCGTCGATTACTTCTGCAACGCTTTTCTGATACATACCGTTTACAGCATCTTCATAGAAAACGCCTTCGCCGTACTCAGCCTCGATTATCTTACGGGGTGCCTTACCCTTTCTGAAACCGGGAACATTGATGTTCTTTTTCTTCTTTAAATAAGCTGCCTGTACTGCCTGCTCGAATTCCTCAGCAGATGCCTTGAATTCTACCTCAACCGTATTTGTAGCGGTTTTGTTGTTTGAAATGATCTCCATTTGAAAAATCCTCCGTTTTTGCAAAGCCTTTTATACGGCAATGCGTATTATTGTATTTTATTCCTGCACAAGTACAGGTGTAAATTTAACATAGTCAGCCGACACCATTCTGTAGGTAATTCCGTCCCTCACACCCTGAAAAGCTTTCGGAAAGCACGGAGCGCTGTGAACGTGACCGTAGAAGCACCGCTTCACAGGATACCTCGACATCACATCAAGAATGTAGTCATTCTGCTCGCTGCCGTATATCGGCGGATAGTGAATAAACACTACAGGCTCAAAACCTGTTGCAACGGCTGCTTTAAGCGACATTTCAAGTCTGCCTGCCTCTCGTGCAAGCACCTTGGCGTCATGTGCCTCGCCGTCATCATTTATCCAGCCTCTTGTTCCGCAAATCGCAATATCGCATTCCTCAAAAGCGTTGTTATGCAGTATTCTGATATTTTCGAAACCGTTAAGCTGTAAAAAGCTATTCATTTTATTAAGCGTAGTCCACCAGTAATCATGGTTGCCCTTTGAGATTATCTTCCTGCCGTGAAGCTTTTTACTCACAAACTCAAAATCAGGAAGAGCCTCCTCAAGTGACATTGCCCAGCAAAGATCACCGGGAATCACAACGCAGTCATCTTCGCCGACTATACTGTTCCAGTTCTTCTCGATCCGCTCGGTATAATTCTCCCAGCCACCGAAAATGTCCATCGGCTTTGACCTGCCAAACGGCAGATGAAGATCGCCCATTGTGAATACTTTCAAATAAACGCTCCTTAATTACTTGTTTATAAATTCAAGAACTGCCTTTGACATATCTTCGGGCTTTATTGAGCCTGAGAATCTTACGGGCTTGTTCTTTGTATCGGAAAGTGCCTTGGGGCAGGTTGTCTTAGTCAGCTTTTCAAGCTTGTCAATAAGCTCAAATTCATCAACGCCGTCTGTTTCTCCGCCGAGTGCATCATATACAGCAAAGCCGAATTTATAAGGATTAGCGGTCGAAGCAATGAGCGTCTTTGTATCGTCGCCCGTATTCTTCTTGTAATCCTCATATACCTTGTAAGCTACCGCTGTATGAGTATCCATAAGGTAGCTGTATTCGTCGAATACTTCCTTGATAGCGCCCTTTGTTTCCTCGTCGTTGCAGCAGCCTGCGTAGAAGCTTTCCTTGATAGCGGACTTAACGCTGTCGCTTACCTCATATCTTCCGTTGTTCTTCAGTGCTGTAAACCACTCGTTTATGAGCTTGTCATTCTCACCTGTGAGGTGATAAAGAAGTCTTTCAAGGTTACTTGAAATAAGAATATCCATTGAAGGAGAAACAGTTGTATAGAACTTTCTGTTTCTGTCATAAATACCTGTATTAATAAAGTCGGTAAGTATGTTGTTTGCGTTTGAAGCACATATCAGCTTGCCTATCGGTATACCCATCTGCTTAGCATAGAATGCGGCAAGGATATTACCGAAGTTACCAGTAGGAACAACAACATTGAGCTTCTCGCCGTACTTTAACTCGCCGTCCTTGACAAGCTGTACATAAGAAGAAACATAGTAGATGATCTGCGGAGCAAGTCTTCCCCAGTTGATTGAGTTAGCGCTTGAGAATACTGTATTTGCCTTTTCAAGCTCTGCAATGACGCTCTTATCTGTGAATATCTGCTTAACGCCGCTCTGGCAATCATCAAAGTTACCTACAACTGCGCATACATTAACGTTGTTGCCCTCCTGAGTTGTCATCTGGCGCTTCTGCATATTGCTTACGCCGTCCTCAGGATAGAATACCATTATTGAAGTACCGTCAACGTCCTTGAAGCCTTCAAGTGCTGCCTTGCCCGTATCACCGCTTGTTGCAACGAGAATAGAGATCTTCTTGCCGTCAATCGTCTTCTTGGCAGAAGTAGTGAGCAGATAAGGAAGAATCTGAAGCGCCATGTCCTTGAATGCACAGGTAGGACC
>CAVJKI010000231.1:0-3504 GCA_963649995.1 Sodaliphilus sp. | reverse complement strand
GCCTGTTTTTGCCCTTGATATTTGCAAAGCCGAACACACGGTAATCCATATATCCGACAGAATAGCGGAATATGCACCATATCATATCAAAGAACATTATAAATCTGTTCTTGCCTGTTTCCTTGTGAATTGTTCCGATATAGCCGAACATACGCTTGAAGCTTCCCGCAAAAAGTCTGCGGAAGAATGTTTTTAACTTAGTCATTTATGAAACCTCTTTTGAACATCAGAATCTCAGTATTTTTGATACTATCTTGTATATCATGCGCTTGAGCGGAGTAGCTACAAGCTCTTTTTCTCTCGGAGTAAGACCGATAAGCCATACGGATATAATGAAGATGACAACATATATCATGCCCCACAGCAGTATTCCGAGATAACCCGAAACATGGGCAAGGCAGGCTATAAGTATCGCCGCAATCGCAGGAACGACAAGAGAGGGGAGAAGTGCTGTGATTCTGCGCCAGAAGCGGGGAATGTCAAGTCCTATATACTTATTATAATACCAGTTCATTATAAGTCCGTTACCGACAAACACGGGGATAGCGGTACCTATAGCGACACCGACAGCGCCGAACATAGCGCAAAGAGGTATACTGATAATTATATTCAGCACCGCTACAAGAACGTATACGAGCGATCTGAATTTATGCATATTTTTAGCTCGCTGAATCTCAATGCCGAGATTCTGTATACTCGGCAGGATCGTCGGGACAAAAAGAAGCAAGGCTATTACAAATGCATTTGCGTTTGCTTCGCCCGCCCACAGCAGGACAAACGGGTATCCGACAGCTATAAAGCCGAAAAGAATCATTGTAAGAATTATAAACTGGAAACGTCCTACACGGATAAACAGGTCGCTTATCTGCTTATTGGGTACTTTATTGGCAACCATTTGATGAACTCTGGGGGTAAGTATTCCGGAAAATGTGGTCGCCATAGACATATAGTAGATGTTGAGCTGTGACGCTACGTTGTAGGTTGCAACCTCATTTGAACCGTGCATCCATGCAAGCAGGAACTTGTCAACGCTCCAGTTGAGCTGGTCGACAACAATTCCGACAAATACCCAGCTTGTGAATTTGAACATTGATTTCAGCAGTTTGAAGTCAAAATCACGGAAGTAAAAGCGGATCGCAAGCTTTTTATTGCAGTAGATGATATTAAGCACGCCCGAAAACAGCGTAAATGCCAGGCTCATATAGGCTATAGCCTCTGAGCGAAGTCCTATCATCAGAAGCGGTATTATAAGCAGGGGATTGATCACCGATTTTACTATGGCGAGCAGTTTAAGGAAGATATAGCGCTCGTTTACCATAGTGTTTGATTCAAAAACGCTCAGAGGGAAGCTTACCGCCGCCGTGACAGTCATAATATACATCAGCTTTACGGCAAGGTCTATTTCCGCATCGGTGAGCTTCTGTCCGAATGCCAGACGGGGATTTGCGGCAATGGTAAAGCCGACTATCAGCACTACAATGCCGATTATTGTGTATATGACAAGGAACATACCGTTCAGCTTTGCCATATTGTATTTGTCGTTTGCCTCTTTGTATCTGGTATAATATCGGGTGTATGCACTGCCAAGTCCGAAGCTGAAAAGATTAAGGTAGGATACCATAGGGAGAACTATGGAGTATACGCCGTATTCGCTTTGTCCGAGCCTTTCTATCATGATAGGCGTGTACACAAGAGAAACGACCGTACCGAGTATCAGCGACAGATATGAGAGCAATGAACCCATTTTTATCTGGTCAATTTTCATTAGCAATTTTCCTGTAAGTCTGTGTTTATATTAAAAATAGTATTCCAAAATCATATTTTAACATATTTTATGGGGTTTGTAAAGAAAAATTACAGGGAAGTTACTTTGTATTGCGTTTTTTTACCGCCGAGGTTAAGGCAAGTGTACAGATAACAAGAATTATGGGGAAGAAAACAGAAAATCCTAAGCCTGTTTTCATACCGACGGATTCCTCACTGCCAGCCGCCGTGACAAAGCTGCATATCATTCCTGCGATGAAAGGGCCTGAGGCGCAGCCGAGATCGCCTGCAAGCGCCATAAGGCTGTACATTGCTGTACCGCCTGATTTATATCTTGCGGCGGCAAGTGAAAAAGTACCCGGCCACATGACAGCGACAGACAGACCGCATAAAGCGCAGGCGGCAAGAGAAAGGGCGGGAATATCGGAAAACGCAACGGTAATGTAGCATAGGATACATAAAATTCCGCTGAAAGTCAAAATCTTTCCGAGGCTTATTTTGTCGGCAAACAGGGCGTAAAGCGCTCTGCCTGTTCCCATCAGTAAAGCAAATAGACAAGGACCGAGCAAATCGCCGAGCGTCTTGCTTATCATAAGACCCTTCTGAGCGAAAAGCGACGACCATTGCGACATTGCAAGCTCGCTTGCCCCTGCGCATAGCATAAGGAGCAGTATAAGAATAAATCCTTTTTGACTGAAAAGAGCCGACAGCTTTACACCTTCGTTTTCGGACAGCGATGGCGCAAGGGGAACTTTAGTAAAGAATATTGCATTGAATATCGGAAGTATCGCCCAGATTACAGGGAGCAGAAACCATAGGTTTTCACCGAAAGCGGCAAGAAAGCCTGTTGACAGAAGTACAACGGCGACCTGACCCCAGCAATAGAACGAATGTAAAAGGCTCATTGCGGCGGCTTTTGCACTTCCTGCCGTGTCGGGTATGGCTTCTATGATCGGGCTTATGAGAACCTCAGTAAGTCCGCCTCCGACTGCATAGATGATGACCGATATTGTGAGAGCTATAAATGTGTCGTGCGCAATCAGCGGAAGGATACCCATCATTATAAGTCCTGCGGCGCACATTATGTGAGCAAGCACCGTCATTGCACGGACGCTCATGTGCTTTGACAGCTTCACCGAGCCGAGGTCGATAAGAAGCTGAGTTACGAAATTTACAAGTATCAGCGTGCTTATCCTGTCGTAGCTGAGAGAATATCGTGTCTGAAAAATTATAAAAAGCAGAGGAGCAAGATTATTAACAGCCGCCTGACAGATATAACCTATATAGCAGGCATTTACGGTCGAGCGGTAGGAAAGCTTTTTCATAATTGGATTTAATCCTTTCAAATCAAATTTTCCGATTTATTATAAGCTATCATTTACGTTTTTTCAATCGCAGAATGAGCAATTATAAAAACGATTACACAAATTCGCTTTTTTGCACAAAACACGACTGATTATATTAGTCAAATCTAATAAAAACGCTGCAAACGCTTTACTATCAGGTTAAAATATGCTATAATATCATGAGAATTAGTATGACCATCGTCCGCAGAGGATATATGAATATACCGTAAAGACATGGGAAAGGTTGGTTATTTTTTATGAAGATCAAGAGCTTACTGATCATAGTGCTTGCGTGCTTTGTGATTATTCCTTCGGTTGTATTTGCGTCTGTCGCAAATATTGAGATGAATAAGCTTGCGCTGAAGAATTACAAACAAACAGCACAGTCAATGGT
>CAVJKI010000230.1:0-3511 GCA_963649995.1 Sodaliphilus sp. | reverse complement strand
TCACTGGACAAGTCCACTCTTGACAATATGACGGTTATCTGCGCTCAGGGTAAGCTTGACGAATGTCCCCCAACAGACGAGGAGTGGCCGACGATGTTCAGCAGATTTGTTATCCGTAACGAAGAGTACAATATTGCTGCTATAACCCGTGACAACTGGATGTCGAGAGGCCTTATTACATACGGCCGTTATATATCCGATGATGAGGAGGCACGGGGTGCGGACGTAGCCATGGTATACATAAATGCGGACGGAATATGGAAGCAGTCGTGTGAAAATTTACGCAATGATGACGGCACTATAACATTATTCGGCAAAAAGTATAAAGTTATCGGCGGCTATGCGGCAGGAGGCGGTACACCTATAGTACCGTTTCTGAGTATTCCCGATGATTATTGCTTTATAAGCCTCGGTATGACTTTTGAAAAAAATATCAATTCGTCAGAATACAACGAACTTAAAAATAAGGCAGAAGAAGTTATACCGGGGATTCTGGTATATCCCGCACTTGACTTTCCCGACAAAGACGATATTGCGCTTTATAACAATATGATTATAATTGCAGTCGTTATTTCCGTGTTGGCAATGATCAATTTTGCTATGCTGTATCATTATGTTATAACCAAGCGCCGCAGGCGTGTTGCCGTTATGCGTATGTGCGGCTGTACCGTAAGCAAGGCGGCGGCTTTGTATTTGTGCGAGTGTACGGTAATAACCGTGCCGTCATATATAGTCGGTTGGCTTATAAACGCTCTGCTTGTGAAATATGTATTCTCGGATTTCTTTGAGTTTATGGCTAAGGCGTATACCCCTGCCGTGCCGTTTATTTTGTTTGCGGCGTTTATTGCAGTATTTCTGATCATCATAGTGCCGACAATTTATAAAACAATAAACAGAACGATTCTTGAAGAATGGAGGGGAAGATAATTATGCTTTTAAAAGTTGCCCTTAGAAGTATCAGAAAAAATCTGCTGATGAACTTTTTCATTCTTCTTGAAATGATAGCGGCAATTTCGCTTTCATCAATAATGGTGTCATCATTTCTGATAAGATACAGATATTATGAGCCTTTTTCGGACAAGCTTGAAATGAAAGGTTTTTATTGCGAGCATGCCGGTGTATTTGACAAAAACTTTTTTTCTTTTCAATCCGACGGCTCAGGTGTTCTTTATGAAGACAGTGTTCTGAGTGAGCTTAGCGGTGCTGATTCGATCCTTTCCTGCAATATTGTAGAGACATTTGCAGGAGACAACGGCATGACTTTGATCTTCAACTACAGCTATAATGATGCTGTGATCGGCCGCTTTACACCTGAACTTGAAAGCGGGCGCTTCCTTTTGACAAGCGATAAGACCACAGAAATAGAGGCTGTAATAACCGACGATTCAACAGGATATTCGGTAGGGGATGAGGTAGATATACAGTTTGGCTTATCCTCGCCGGTAAAAGTAAAAATAGTCGGCAAGCTGGCTGAAAATGCTAAAATTTTCGGCGGCAATACAAGCCATGAAAAAGATGATGATTATAATGTCATGTATTCATCTTCCGAGGTCAATAATGACTTCCCGTCCATGCTGTTTTCATCTGAATGTCTTGACAGATACAGGCAAAACGGAGAGAAGATATATCAGGGTACGCATACCGCAATAATATGTTATCCCGACGACACAGATGTAATTAAGATAGACGAGGATCAGCTTAAGCTTAACTCCTTCGGTTGCCATACTGTACCGCTTGACAAAATGAACAGGAACAGCATCGAATATCTGATGAAGGAACTGTTTAATCTTTTGCCGATAATAACGGTGATACTGATAATGATATTTGTCAGCAGTATAAGCAGTACGGCATTGTCCTCGTACCGCCATCTGAGAGAATATGCGGTATATTACATTGTCGGCTTGCGTTGGAAGCAGTGTGTGTACATAAGCCTGATAAGATCATGCATTATTTCGGCGGCAAGTGCAATTTTGTCGGCAATAATACTTTTTGCGGTATCGTTATTTAACAGCGAAATTACGATCATACCGTCACCGCTTATGCTCGTGGCGGCGGCATTTGTAATTATATCTTATATTCTGGTATCAATGATAATGCCCACAGTAATTTTCGGTAAGAATACCCCGAAACAAATTTTGACAAGATAGGAGTAACAATATGATAAAGGTGACCGGGCTTAATAAAACCTACAATAAGGGAAAATCAAATGCCTGCAATGCGTTGAAAAATATAGATCTTCAGATCAATGACGGTGAGCTTGTGGCTGTTATAGGTACATCAGGAGCAGGTAAATCCACTCTGTTGCATATTCTCGCTTGCATAGATAATTATGACAGCGGCGAATATCTTATAGACAATACTGTTGTCATAGCCGATTCCGATAAGAAACAGGCGCAGATACGCAATAAGCTTATCGGGCTTATCATGCAGGATTTTGCGTTGGTCGATGACTATACGGTTATACAGAACGTTATGCTGCCTCTTGATTTTGCAAAGAATAAACCTAAAGACAAAAAGAAGCTTGCTATGCAGGCTTTAAAACAGGTGGGAATTGAAGACCAGGCGTCAAAGCGTTGTAACAAGCTGTCAGGCGGTCAGCGTCAGAGAGTTGCTATTGCCCGTGCCGTTGTAAACGATCCGTCGATTATATTTGCAGATGAACCGACAGGTGCGCTTGACAGTAAAACCTCATGCGAAATAATGGAGATATTTGAACAGCTTAATAAGGCGGGAAAAACTATAGTAATTGTCACACATGACAGAGAAATAGCACGGCGCTGTCACAGAGTAATTGAAATAAAGGACGGCAGAATTATAAGTGACGACCGTTGTGCTTAAGTCAGAGGTATCCGCCCTGCGGCGAGCCTCCCTTGACGTTTTGACAAAGGTTTAGTATAATTGCCTTATAACAAAACGAAGGCAGTGACGGATTTGAGAAAGCTTATATTTATAAACCCTCAGTGGCAGGGCGGCGGCGAATCCTGTGCAGATGTCCTTGCAATGCTGCAATACATAAAAACCAATTGTTTATTTGCGGGACTGGGACTTTATGAATACTCGCCGTGCAAAGCTGAAAATGCCTTCATACGTTCGGTAACAGAAGCTATGACGGAATAAAACACTGTCGCACGCTCCTGCAACTCTGATCTTTCGGTTTCAGCTCAGCCCGTCGGGTAAAATCGATCAACAAATTGACAGCAACGGCAATATTGCCTGATACGTTAAAAAACAGCCCTGCAAGCTTACACCGGCAGGGTTTAGTTTGTTGAAAAACTGATTTTTATTTGCTCTGACACACATTATCAATAAGGCAGTACAATTAAATTTATTGCTGACAGCGCTGAAAACAGTTTCCTTTACTGGCACGGCATTAATAATTTCGTGACCTTATCAGTACAACTGCTCTATCACCAAAACCCAAAGACCCGCTATCCCAAGATATTTGTACCGTCCCTTGGCACAACAGAGCGTCAGCGTTCGGCTTAATGTGCTTTTCAAACGCAATCGTTTG
>CAVJKI010000229.1:0-3512 GCA_963649995.1 Sodaliphilus sp. | reverse complement strand
ATTATCAATACAGAGAAACTAAAAAATTGTGTAATAATAACACGTCAACAGCTTCAAAACTTCTACAGTGAATATAAATCTGTTTTGCCTGATTCTATTACTAAATGGGAAAATCTCATTAAGTGATTATCTTCATATGCAAGCTCTGCACTGTATGGCGTAAAAATGCATTCGCTTTGAAAAAGAGCGGATGCATTTTTAATATCTTCATTTAAATCTCTCCTTTGCAAATCCGCCGAAATGTGCTACAATATACCCGTAACAAATTGCAAAATCAAAAGGAGTACCCATTATGAAGTACAGATACGAACTACATATGCACACAAAAGAAGGCAGTGCATGCGCTGTTGATACGATAGAGGATATGATAAAGCAGTATGTTAAAATCGGATTTTCGGGGGCGGTGGTAACAAACCACTTTATAAGCGGTAACACAAGCGTTTCACGAGCTCTCCCGTGGGAAGAGCTTATAGAACAGTATGCCAAGGCGTACACTGACGGTAAAAAAATTGCAGAGGAGCTTGACTTTGACCTGTTTTTCGGAGTTGAAGAAGGATACGGCAACGGCAAGGAATTTTTAGCATACGGCTTTGAGCCGGAATTTCTTTCTTCCCGTCCGTTTCTGAGAAATGCGGATATAAAGACATGGGCTGAGGAAATACATTCCGTCGGCGGATTTATCGCTTATGCTCACCCTTTCCGTAACAGAGATTATATAACAGATCCCGATAAAGTACCCGATATTTCGATAGTTGACGGAATTGAGGGCTACAACAGAGGAAACCGTGATATCGAAAATGAAAAGGCAATCAGTGTATTTGCCGACGCCGACACAATAATCACTGCGGGAAGCGACCTGCACAGCACCGACTTTGACAGTGCCTACGGAATTGAAACCAAACATAGAATCAGAAGCAGTACTGAGCTTGTAAATACTCTCTTGAACAGAGATTACACAATTTATCTCGGTGAATAAAAAATAAATCATCCTTGCGGTAAAATGCAGAGATGTATGCTTGTAGAAAAAGTTTTTTATAAAAAACAGAACAAGCTCTCTATCCCTTAAAAATGCTTTACGGACTTTGCGTCGTGCGAAACTGCAATGCAAGCAATAAGAAACACCGATTTTTATATTTTTCGACAATCTGACCGCTCTTAATGAGCGTTTATTTTTATCCCTTATAATAAATTTACCGCATAAGCGCAGTGTGACAGCCGAAAATAAGACATACAGCAAAAAAATGTTGCAAATACGGCGGTTATAGTGTATAATAGAATATGAATATACTGCTTTAATAGCGGTAATTTTCAAATTTGAAAGGAAAATCTATGTTACTTAATATAATGAATAGCCTCGACGATCAGCGGAGCATTATCATCACGATATTCGCTTATGCAGTGATCCTGCTTGTTGCTATACCGATTCACGAATGCGCCCACTGCTTTGCGGCTTATCTTCTCGGCGATGATACAGGTCTTCATTCGGGCAGAATTACGCTGAACCCGATCCATCACTGGGATCTCTGGGGTACTATAGGTATGCTTACTGTCGGCATCGGCTGGGGCAAGCCTGCACCCGTAAATCCTGTCAGAGCAAGAAAGGTTTCAGCCAGAACATTCATGGCGCTGACTGCAGCGGCAGGACCTTTGTCAAACGTGATACTATCGTACATTTTCGTACTTATCGGAAAGCTTGTATGGTTCTTTTTCGGCGCTTCAAACCCCGATGTTGTAGGATATATTTATTACGCATTCAGAATGGCGGCACAGATAAACATTTCGCTTGCTGTATTCAATATGCTCCCGATACCGCCCTTTGACGGCTCAAGAATAATGCTCGTATTCTTAAAGGAAAGAACATACTTCAAGCTTATGCAGTATGAACAGTATATAATGATTGCCGTACTTGCTATCTGCTGGACAGGTGTACTTGATGTTCCTCTGATGTTTCTTGACAATGCGGTACTCAGCTTTCTTGATCTCACGACCTCTTTCGTTCCGCTCATACCTCTCGGAGTGTGAGAGATGCAGGAACTGAATTTCAAGCTGGAGGTTTTTGAAGGACCTCTTGACCTTATGCTGAGCCTTATTGCAAAGCATAAGCTGAACATTTACGATATAGAAATATCCCTTCTGCTTGAGCAATTCTTACTGTATCTCGACCAAATGAAAGAGGCTGATATAGAGATTGCAGGAGAATTTCTTGAAATGGCGGCAAGACTTATATACATAAAGTCCGCCGCACTTCTGCCTAAGCATGAAGCGGAAGAAATGAAAAAAGAGCTTGAGGGCGTACTTATAGAATACGCTCTGTGCAAGCAGATTGCGGCACAATTACAGCAAAGCTGGGTAGGCGATGATGTGTTTGTACGGCCGCCTGTACAGGTTGAAGAAAACAAGGCATATCTCGGGATACACGACCCGGACGAGCTTTTCCTTGCAATATCAAACTTAAACTATAAGGAAGCGATACGAAAAGCTGTTCCTCATGTCAAGCCCGCAATTGCAAAAAGCTTTGTCAGTGTATTTACAAAGATAGTTTATGTATTGAAACGCATAAACGACGGACATAATGTTGAGGTAAATTCCCTGTACAAGGGACAGTCGAGATCAGACTGTGTAGCTATTTTCCTGGCTCTGCTGGAGCTTTCTAAAAACAGCAGAATCAAATTTACCGACGACAACAAATATCTGCATTTTGTACCGAAAGAAAAAATAGAAGAAGAATTCTCATTCGGAGAACCTGATGAAAGCGAGGCGGCGGAAAATTGAATTACAACGAATCACTGTGTATAATCGAGGCTCTGCTGTTCGCATCGGGCGAGCCGATCTCACTGGACAGGCTGAGCGAGGCAAGCGGAATTGAGCCGGAAACGGTAACAAAGCTTATCGATCAGCTTGAAAGAAGATATAATGTTTCGGACAGCGCGCTAAGAGTACTGCGGCTTGAAAATTCATATCAGCTTGCCACAAGAGAAGAATATGCGCCTTATATAAAGCGTGCTATGGAAAACAAACGTCAGGCAAGGCTTTCACCTGCGGCACTTGAAGTGCTTGCGGTGGTTGCGTACAATCAGCCCGTTACAAAGGCGTTTGTCGAGCAGGTACGAGGTACGGACAGCTCGGGCGTTATAAACACTCTGGTTGACCGTGAGCTTTTGTATGAGGCAGGCAGACTTGAACTGCCGGGCAGACCGATTACATATAAAACAACAGACAACTTCCTGCGTTGCTTCAAGCTTGAAACTCTTGCTCAACTACCCAGTCTTCCCGACGAGGACGGTCAGCTGAACTTAAACGAGCTTGGCGCATTACAGCAGGACATTGATTACTCTGAAGACAATATCAAGGAGAACAACGGCGAAGAATAAATTGTTTTTCTCTGCGGATACTTTTACCG
Organism: Sodaliphilus sp.; assembly: GCA_963649995.1. Lineage (GTDB taxonomy): Bacteria > Bacillota > Clostridia > Oscillospirales > Ruminococcaceae > Ruminiclostridium_E. The sequence continues at coordinate 112 of CAVJKI010000229.1, read as the reverse complement.
ACAGCATAAAAACCAAAACGGAGGGCTTATGGGCTGGCTTATTTTTGTAGATATTTTGCTCATCATCGTGCTTGCTCTCATGCTGTCCGTAACCGTGAATGTGCATCTTAAC
>CAVJKI010000228.1:0-3536 GCA_963649995.1 Sodaliphilus sp. | reverse complement strand
CTTATATACGGCAGAGCGATAGGTCCTAAGGTAGGCGATTACAACAGTATAGTTGACGCTACGATAGAGCTTAACGACGACAGCTTCTACAGAGTGGAAACATACGGCGTTACCAATAATGCAAATATGCTGTGGGGAATGTACGGCTTCCGCAGCTTCCACAGTATACTTCCCGGCTCTGCTTTTGAATATTACAGCGGTATGGGCTTCAGCAGGTCGGTAAACACAGACCCAGACGGTACTTACTATGCAATGAGGTCGATCAACTCAGCCAAGTACCTTATAATCCAGAGCTATAAGCTCGAATACAGCGATACAAAGACGCTGCTTGAAAATCTGAAAAACTTTGAACAAATAGACGAGCAGGACGGATTTACGATATATAAAAACAAGGCGTATATTCCTATCGGCTATTCAAACAGCTATTACATCACCGATGATGAATATGAAAAGGTAGCTAAGAGCAACCGTGACAATATGCTTGCCCGTGCAGTGGTTTTGACTGACGAGCAGGTTGAAAAATACGGGGATATTCTGCCTGAGCTTGATCCTGACAGATACTCCGATTTCAACTATAGTACGTTTGAAGCGGACGCACTTGAGCTTGCAAAAACAGCAGTAGATACATTCACACCCACAGCAAACGGCTTTACGGCAACATCTTCCTTTAGCGAGGACAGATTTGTAGTATTCACAGTACCGTGGGAAAGCGGCTGGAGCGCAACCATAAACGGCGAGCCTGCCGAAATAGAAAAGGTCAACCGAGGAGTAATGGGCATAAGAATCCCCGCAGGAGAATGTGATATTGAATTCAATTATGTAACTCCCGGACTTAAAGCAGGCGTTGTATGCACAGTCGGAGCGGCTGTAATTCTGATAATCTACTACATTGTGCTGAAAAAGGTGTTCAGATACAAGCCCAATCCGAATGTACATCTTTATAGCGAAGAACAGCTACCGACCGTTATGAATCACAACGCATATATCAGAACAATAACAAGAACGGTTGACGATCAGCTCGACAGTAAAGCTGAGCCTGAAAGCAACGATGATAATAATAACGAAAGTGCTGATATATCCGACGGGGATAACGGCGCAGTTAACAATAACACCGACAAGGCGGAATAAGCCGCAGAAAAGAGGATTTTATGCATTTATTTGAAAAGACTATCGACAGCGAAGTAAAGTACGAGGGTAAGATTCTCACCGTTTGCTCAGACAAGGCAGAGCTTGAGAACGGCGCTATCGTATCCCGTGACGTTATCCGCCACAACGGCGGCGTAGGGGTTGTTCCGATAACAGACGACAATGAAGTTCTGTTTGTAAGACAGTTCAGATACCCATTCCAGAAGGTGCTTATGGAAATACCCGCAGGAAAGCTCAATGCAGGCGAGGATCACGCCGAAGCAGGCAGAAGGGAGCTTCAGGAGGAAACGGGCTGTACCTGTAAGGAATTCAGATACATGGGATATATGATACCTACCCCCGCTTATTGCCAGGAGATAACGCACATGTATCTTGCGACGGGACTTGAGGGCGGCAAGCAGAACCTTGACGACGATGAATTCCTTGAGGTAGTTAAAATTCCTCTTGACAAGGCTGTTGAAATGGTAATGAACGGCGAAATCGAGGACGGCAAGACACAGCTTGCTTTACTCAAGGCAAAGATGATATTGGGCTGATCAACCGCATAGAATAAAATATACTACGCCAACTGAAAGGACAAGAGTACTATGGAAGATTTCCTCACAGGAAAGAAACATATTCATTTTATCGGTATAGGCGGCAGCGGCATGTATCCGCTGGCACAGATACTCCACAGCAAGGGATACTATCTCACAGGCTCGGACAACAACGAAACCGAAACGCTCAAGGCAGTACGCAAGATGGGCATACCCGTTTATATGGGACAGAGAGCCGAGAATATCGAGGGTGCTGATCTTATAGTATACACTGCGGCTATTATGAGCGATAACCCGGAGCTTATCGCCGCAAAGGCAAGCGGCGTAAAGACTATAGAGCGCTGTGAGCTTCTCGGACTGGTCACAAGCTGGTACAGCAAGGCAGTATGCGTATCGGGTACTCACGGAAAGACAACAACATCTTCTATGCTGACACACATGTATCTTGCTCAGAATATTGATCTTTCAACGGTTATCGGAGGAAAGCTCAAGGCTATAGGCGGAAGCGGACGGGCAGGCACAAGCGATGTTATGGTATGTGAGGCTTGCGAATTCTCAAACACGTTCCTGCATCTGTTCCCGAATATTTCTATAATACTGAATATTGACGCAGATCATCTTGACTTCTTTAAGACGATGGATAATCTCAGAGCTTCATTCACCAAGTTCTGTGACAATACGACTGATATTCTTGTAATAAACGGCGACGATGAAAACACAATGAGAGCGGTTAAGGCTTCAGGCTTTGACAAGCAGATAATCACATTCGGCAGAAGCGATAAGAACAGGTACTACCCTGAAAATATAGAACGCATATCGGATTTCCAGACCGATTTTGACCTTATGGAAAACGGTAAGAAGATCGAGCGTATTTCAATACACGTTCCCGGTACGCATAATGTCCTTAATGCTGTTGCCGCCTGTGCTGCCGCACTTGCTACAGGAGTTACTCCCGAAAACATAAACAAGGGACTAAGCACATTCTGGGGCGCAGGAAGAAGATTTGAACGGCTTGCGACCATCGGTGGTATCACAGTTGTTGACGACTATGCACATCACCCCGCAGAGGTTGCCGCAACGCTGAAAACGGCAAAGGCTATGCAGGATTTCAAGCGTGTCTGGGCTGTACATCAGCCGTTCACCTATTCAAGGACTTACACGCTTATGGACGACTTTGTATCGGCACTTGAAATCGCAGATAAGGTAGTCCTGACCGAAATAATGGGAAGCCGTGAAAAGAACACATATAACGTCTACTCTGCCGACCTTGCAGCTAAAATTCCCGGCTGCAAGTGGTTCCCGACCTTTGATGAGGTTGCGCAATATGTTGCCGACAATGCGGAAAGCGGAGATATGATAATTACGCTCGGCTGCGGCGATGTGTATAAGGTTGCTTTCAGGATCGAGGAGATTCTGAGGGAGAAGTACGGGGAATAAGACAAATTATCAGACATATAAATAACCGCCTGTTTCATGAATTCAGGCGGTTATTATTTTGGCTGTTTTCATATTTCATAATGTCTTCAACATTACAGTTAAGGATTGCGCAAAGATCATCTATAAGCTGTGTAGTCACTCCCATATTGTGACGTAATCGGTTTATGGTACTACTGCTGATATTGTATTTGTTGATAAGTGCATAAGTAGAGATACCGCATTTTTTCATTGTATCCCACAACGGTGTGTATAGTATCATATCTGTTTCTCCGCATTTAATGAGAATAATTGCTCTGTTAATATTATAAATTATGTTCGACTACTTGAACATTGTCGAATTTTCGACTATAATATTATATGGTCATTATTGCGACTATAAACGGAGGCTTAACATGATTTGTACAATTATTTCAGATA
>CAVJKI010000227.1:0-3542 GCA_963649995.1 Sodaliphilus sp. | reverse complement strand
GGATAATCTCGACAGAGCGCTTGCGGCGGAATGTAAAGATCCCGACTACAAGAAGGGCGTTGAGATGATACATGAAAGCTTTGTCACGGCTTTACAGAACTTAGGTGTTGAGACTATTGAATCCGACGGTGTTCAGTTCAATCCTTCATATCATCAGGCCGTACAGCAGGTTGAAGATGAAAGTAAGGAGGAAGGCACTATAGCCGCCACATTCCAGAAAGGCTATAAGATAGGAGAAAAGGTTCTCCGTTTTGCGATGGTAGCAGTCGTAAAGTAAAAAAGCAAACGATGGGTTTACACCCTACAGAATAAAAGGTCCGGTCAATCCGACCTTACAGTAAGGAGATAATTATCATGGGAAAAATAATAGGTATTGATTTAGGTACAACAAATTCATGTGTAGCTGTTATTGAAGGCGGCGAGCCTACTGTTATCACAAACAGCGAGGGCGCAAGAACAACTCCTTCAGTTGTTGCTTTCACAAAGGACGGCGAGCGTCTTGTAGGTCAGCTTGCAAAGAACCAGGCAGTTACAAACCCCGATAAGACGGTTATTTCAATCAAGCGTCACATGGGCAGTGACTACAAGGTAGACATTGACGGCAAGAAGTACACTCCTCAGGAAATTTCAGCTATGATCCTTCAGAAGCTGAAAACAGAGGCTGAGGGTTATCTCGGTGAAAAGGTAACAGACGCAGTTATCACTGTTCCCGCTTACTTCACAGACTCACAGCGTCAGGCTACAAAGGACGCAGGTCAGATCGCAGGTCTTAACGTTCAGCGTATCATCAACGAGCCTACAGCCGCAGCTTTAGCTTACGGCATTGATAAGGAAAACGAGCAGAAGATAGTTGTATACGACCTCGGCGGCGGTACATTCGATGTATCCGTAATTGAGATCGGCGACGGCGTTCAGGAGGTACTTGCTACAGCAGGTAACAACCACTTAGGCGGCGATGACTTTGACCAAAGACTTATCGACTACTTTGTTGCAGAATTCAAAAAGAGCGACGGCATAGACCTTAAGAACGATAAGTTTGCAATGCAGAGATTAAAGGACGAAGCTGAAAAGGCAAAGATCGCACTTTCAAATGCTCCTTCTGTAAATGTAAATATTCCTTATATCACAGCAGACGCTACAGGTCCTAAGCACCTGAATATCCAGCTTACAAGAGCTAAGTTCAACGAGCTGACCGCCGACCTTGTTGAAGCTACTATGGGACCCTTCAAGCAGGCAATCAGCGATTCAGGTCTTTCAATGAATGAAATAGATAAGGTCCTGTTAGTCGGCGGTTCTACAAGAATCCCTGCTGTACAGGAAGCTGTTAAGAAGTACACAGGCAAGGATCCCTTCAAGGGTATTAACCCCGATGAGTGCGTTGCTATGGGTGCCGCTCTCCAGGGCGGTGTTCTTAACAAGGAAGTAACAGGTCTGTTACTGCTCGATGTAACACCTCTGTCACTCGGTATCGAAACAGCAGGCGGTGTCTGCACAAGAATGATTGAGAGAAACAAGACAATTCCTACAAAGCACAGCCAGATATTCTCAACCTATTCCGACAACCAGCCCTCTGTTGATATTAACATCTTACAGGGTGAACGTGAATTTGCCAAGGATAACAAGTCTATCGGTATGTTCAGACTTGACGGCATCGCTCCCGCTCCCCGTGGCATCCCCCAGATCGAAGTAACATTTGATATAGACGCAAACGGTATCGTCAATGTATCTGCTAAGGATCTCGGAACAGGCAAGGAGCAGCACATCAGTATCACTGCTTCTACAAACATGAGCAAGGACGATATTGATAAGGCTGTAAAGGAAGCAGAAGCATTCGCCGCTGAAGATAAGAAGAAAAAGGAAGAAGTTGAAGCCCGTAACGCCGCAGACCAGATGGTTTACCAGACTGAAAAGTCGATGAACGAATTCGGTGATAAGGTAACACAGGCAGATAAGGATTCCGTTAACCCCAAGCTTGACGCTCTTAAGGAAGCTCTCAAGGGTACTGACGTTGAGGCTATCAAGAAAGCTCAGGAGGAGCTTCAGACAGCATTCTATGCAGTAGCTGAGAGAATCTACAAGGAGCAGGGTGCTGCTACACAGCAGGCAAACGCCGCTCAGACAGACGTTCAGGGTGAAGGCACAAATGCCGCAGGTGGCTCTGATGATAATGTAGTTGACGCTGATTACACAGACGCCAACTAATCAATAGACATTGCGTATGAGCCGGGAACTCTCGGCTCATATTGCTGATTTCAGTATAGGTAAAAACAACGGCAGATAATTCTGTCGGGAAGGTAAGATCATTATGGCAGAAAAAAGAGATTATTATGAAGTACTCGGCTTGCAGAAGGGCGCGACCGATGATGAAATAAAGAAAGCCTACCGTAAGCTTGCCAAGCAGTATCACCCCGACCTGAATCCCGATAATCCTGAGGCTGAGGCTAAGTTCAAGGAGATAAACGAGGCAAACGACGTTCTCTCCGACCCGCAGAAGCGTGCCAAGTATGACCAGTTCGGCCATGCAGGTGTAGATCCGTCATACGGCGGCGGTGCAGGCGGATTCGGCGGCGGATTTTCATCGGCAGACGGCATAGACCTCGGCGATATATTTGATTCTATTTTCGGCGGTGGCGGCGGAGGACAGCGTTCCAACCCCAATGCGCCGAGACAGGGCTCGGATATTGCGATAAGTCTTGATATAAGCTTCATGGAAGCCTGCAAGGGTCTGTCGCATGAGGTTGAGATAAACCGTGCGGAAACCTGTGACAGCTGTCACGGCTCAGGCGCAAAGGCAGGTACAACTCCCAAGACCTGTCCCGACTGTCACGGAAGCGGTCAGGTAAGAGTACAGCAGAGAAGTATGTTCGGTATGATGTCCTCAACACGTCCGTGTTCACGTTGCGGCGGCAAAGGCAAGATAATAGAAACTCCGTGTCCTACCTGTAACGGTCAGGGCAGAGTACAGCGCCGTAAGAAGGTCGTTATCAATGTACCGGCAGGTATAGATAACGGACAGACGCTTTGCGTAAGAGGAGAAGGCAACTGCGGTACGAACGGCGGACCTAAGGGCGACCTTAATGTTCGCATCACAGTCCGTAAAGACCCGATATTCGAGCGTAAGGGCTTTGATGTATGGTGCGAGATACCGATAACATATTCACAGGCAGTCCTCGGTGATGAGCTGATAGTGCCGACAATAGACGGTAATGTAAAGTACAGCATACCTGAGGGTACACAGCCGGGTACTGTTTTCAGGCTGAGAGGCAAGGGTATAAAGAAGCTACAGCGTGAAGGCAGAGGCGACCAGATGGTAAGGGTAGTTATCGAAGTACCCAAGAAGCTGAACAAGAAGCAGAAGGACGCATTGCAGAGCTTTGAAAAGGAGCTTACTCCGTCAAACTATGAAAAGCGTACAAGCTTCTTTGACAAGATAAAGAAATTCGGCGACGATCTTAAGAAAAATTTTCAGTAATCAAATAAAGGCTCATTGTCAATAGTTGGGGTACGAAAAAATAGAAAAATTGCGTCAGCGGGTTCGGATT
>CAVJKI010000226.1:0-3560 GCA_963649995.1 Sodaliphilus sp. | reverse complement strand
ATCACAAAAATAAAATTGGGGTATCATAACAGGAGAATGAGACATTCTGTGCCTGTGTTTATGGCTGATTTATTTGCTCAGCCGATATATAATAACTCAGCACGGAAAACCGAGAAATTTTCTGTTAATGAGCAGTGTATCGGGTGCGGCCTGTGCAGTGTGAAATGTCCTGTGAAAGCAATCGAAATGAGGAATAACAAACCTGTATGGGTAACGGACAAGTGCGTTATGTGTCTTGGCTGTCTGCACAGGTGTCCGAAATTTGCGATAAATTACGGGAAGAAAACACTGAAGCATGGGCAGTATACAAATCCGAATGTAAAGGTGTGAAATTATTGAATTATATACAAAACAACACGATTTTTACCGAAAGACTTGTTATAAGACCTGTGTCTGTTTCCGATTCACAGGAAATTCACAAGTATGCCGGTGATAAAGAAATAGATATGATGCTTTTTCTGCCGAATGATAATATAGAGCAGACAATAGAATTTACTGAAAATGCGGTCAGTGAATGGGCAAAAGAAAAGCCGTCAGTCAGAGAATTTGTGATGGTGTATAATGAAAAGATCATCGGCGGTATTGATCTTGAAGCGGTTGGCAAAAGCACTTATGAAATAGGTTGGATAGTAAGTAAGGAGTACAGAAACAACGGATTTGTAACAGAGGCAGGCAAAGCACTTGTAGGTTATGCGTTTGATGTGCTTTCTGCCAAAAAGGTGATCGCTCATTGTGATATAAGAAACAGGGCATCGGAAAAGGTAATGCAGAAGCTCGGAATGACGCTTAAAGATAACAGCGGTATAAGATTTTACAAAAAAACGGGTGTTACGGCAGGGGAGCTTATGTACTCTATCGAAAAGTCGGATCATGAGCGGAACAAGCGGTATTGACAATAATCTGCGATAAGGCTATAATAGATTAAGCATCATAAAAGGAGATTTGGTATGAAACAATGTATGGATTCGGAAAATCTGCACCGCAGACTGAAAAAGATCATCGGACAGGTGCAGGCTATAGACCGTATGATAGATGAAGATGTGCCGTGTGAGGATATTCTCTCACAGCTCAATGCCGCAAAATCGGCACTCAACGGCTGCGGAAAGGTGGTACTTGAGGGACATATCAAGCATTGCGTCCGTGACGGTATTGAACACGGCGACGCTGATAAGACGATAGAGAGTTTTACAAAAGCGGTTGAGCGGTTTGCTAATATGCAGTAAAATAATTTGAACGCACGGAAGAAAAATTCGTGCGTTTTTAAATTTCCCTCTTGACAACCTATACCCCTATGTGTATAATAAGAGTATACACCTATAGGTATATAGGTGTAAATAAAAGAGAGGAGTATTTCGATGAAAAAAATAGCAAGAAAGCTCGAAGAACTGCTTGAGATTGGCGGAATAAAGAAAGATATTATTTTTCTTGTAGTTTCGGGAACAGCGGTTGTTCTGAGCCTTTTCAATGTAAAGCCGTTCGTGTTTGACATGGCTTGGGTGGCGATAATACTATGCGGACTTCCCATAGTACTTGAAGCAATAATCGGACTTGTTACATCGTTTGATATAAAAGCCGATGTATTGGTATCAATGGCGCTGATTGCTTCAATATGTATAGGTGAGGATTTTGCCGCAGGCGAGGTTGCGTTTATAATGCAGCTTGGCTCATTGCTGGAAGAACTGACGGTGGCAAAGGCAAGAGCGGGAATAGAGAAGCTTGTAAATCTTACGCCGCAGACGGCAAGGGTATTAAACAGCGGAAAGGAAGAAGTAATTCCTGCCGACAAGGTAAAGGTAGGAGATAAAATCCGTGTCCTGCCGGGTGAAACTGTTCCTGTAGACGGTGTTATAATTTCGGGTCAGACATCAATTAATCAGGCGGTTATGACGGGTGAATCTTTACCTGTGGATAAAACAGTCGGTGATACCGTATCCAGCGGTACTGTAAATCAATTCGGAAGCTTTGAAATGGAGGCAACCAAGGTTGGGGAGGATAGCTCTATTCAGAGAATGATACAGCTTGTTCAATCGGCTGACGCAGGTAAAGCAAAAATCGTCGGTATTGCCGACAGGTGGGCAACATGGATAGTAGTCATTGCGCTTACTGCCGCCGCTCTGACATGGATATTTACGGGTGAAATCATACGTGCGGTTACGATACTTGTTGTGTTCTGTCCGTGCGCACTGGTGCTTGCTACTCCTACCGCAATTATGGCAGCAATAGGAAATGCAACAGAGCACGGTTTCTTAATTCGTGAGGGTGACGCTCTTGAAAGACTTGCAAGGGCAAAGGTCATAGCTTTTGACAAAACAGGTACGCTGACTTACGGCACGCCAAAGGTCGTTGCGGCAGAAAGTTGTTCTGACGTATATACAAAGGAAGATATTTTCCATCTGACCGCTTGTGCTGAGCAATATTCTGAGCATCCGCTCGGAAAGGCTGTTGTCGGCTGTTATAAAAATTCGGGTGGGGGAGAGCTTGGCAAGGCAACTGATTTCAAAATGATCCCCGGACGGGGCGTATGTGCGGTTGCAGACGGAAGGACTGTGCTTGCAGGAAATCTTAAGCTGTTGACTGAGAACGGAGCAGAGTGCCGCACGGATATTGCCGAAAGTTATTTAATGCAAGGCTGTACGGTTATATATGTTGCTGTTGACGGAGAATACTGCGGTTTTCTGGCGCTTGCCGATACTCCGAGAGCTGAAAGCAAGGACATGATAGATAGTCTTGCAGGGCTTGGCGTACAACCGTTACTTCTTACGGGCGACCATGAAAATGCCACAAAAGCTATAGCCGCTGAGCTTCATATAACGCAGGTGCAGGCAAATTGCTTACCCGAAGACAAACTCACTGCTATAGGACAGCGGCAGGAAAGCGGAGAGCCTGTCTGCATGATAGGCGACGGAATAAATGACGCACCCGCTTTGAAGAAAGCTGATGTAGGAATTGCTATGGGCGGCATCGGAAGTGATATAGCGGTCGATGCGGCTGATATTGCGCTTGTTGATGATGAAGTAAAGGAGCTTCCGCATCTGCTGGGACTTTCCAAGCACATGATGACTGTTATCAAGATAAATATGTCGTTTTCAATGGGACTTAATTTTCTTGCTATAGTCCTTGCGATTACGGGTGTACTTGACCCTGTAATAGGCGCTCTTGTACATAATGCAGGCTCGGTGCTTGTTATAACAAATTCGGCGTTTTTACTTAAATGGAGGAAGAAAAAATGATTATTAAAATTATAGGACTTATTATAGGTGTTTTTGTACTCGGAATGGGTATATTCTATCTTGTCAAGGAGAAAGATGACAAGGAATCAAGAAAAATATATACGATTATAAGCGTGATAGGTGCGGTAATTGCTATTGCCTGTGCGGTACTGTTGTTTATTTAACATATCGGTTACAGACGGTAAAAAAAGAATACATAATAAAAACGGGGCTGTGCAAACAGTCCCGTTAAACATTATTGAGACTTCTTAATATCTTGTGTAAACCTCCGAAAAGGTATAGAATAAAGATATCATTATGGAGGTAAAAAAATGCCAAAGTACAAAGACA
>CAVJKI010000225.1:0-3564 GCA_963649995.1 Sodaliphilus sp. | reverse complement strand
GTTATTCCTCTTGAGCGACGAGAGGAGCGGGAGCATTGCTTTTGCAATGCTCAGACGCGCATCCCTCTTTCCTTACTCACACCCCCACTCTGCTGAGGGGGTGTTGGCGATAAGACACACAAACGATTGCGTTTAAAAAGCGCATTAAGCCAAACGCTGACGCTTTGTTGTGCCGGGGGACGGTACAAATATCTTAGGATAGCGGGTCTTTGGATTTCGGTGATAGTGCAGTTGCACTGATATGGTCACGAAATTATTAATGCCTTGTCAATACGGAAACTGTTTTCAGCGTTATCAGCAATATATTTTATTGTACTGCTTTATTAATAAGTATGACGGCACAAATGAAAATCAGTTTTTCGACAGACTGTGACCGCCGTGTATTTGCGTACACGGCGGTCTTTTTCTCTTATTCCTGTTTATCGGGCTTTAACGGTCCGTAATAGTAGCTGGCGGTAGCGCCGCCGTCGCACATGAAGTCTGTTCCTGTGATGAAAGCGCCCTTGTCGCTCATAAGAAGCTCGGAGACATTTGCGACTTCATCGGCAGTACCCGGTCTGCCGGCAGGGCATTTTGCAAACATATTCTTATAGAAGTCGCCCCTGATACCGTTGAATTCGTCAATAGCAAGCGGAGTAACTATTATACCGGGAGAGATGGAATTTATCCTTGCTCCTCTTTCTCCCCACTTTACAGCCTCAGCCATTACACGCTTTTCGTTACAGCGCTTTGCAAGCTGATAAGCGTGTAGGGTATCACGGATATTTTCGGGCTGTAACAGCTCAAGCGATAACAGTTCTTCCGTAGGTGTGCAGGCAAGCTGTTCGTCCTGCTTTGCCGTCAGCTGTGGCATTCTCTTGCCCGACTGGCTTGATATGGTAACGCCTGTACCGCCCTTTGCTATCACCTTGCCGACTTCTTCAAGCAGTACCGCCGTACCGTAAAGGTCAACGTTCAGAATAGTCTGCACAGATGCCTGACTTGGCGATACGCCTGCGGCGTTAATGAACATTTTAAGCTTACCGTAGCTTAACGCCTTATCGATTATCGCCTTTATGTCACTGCGCTTTGAAATATCGATTTCAGACGGCTCTGTGTCAAAGCCTGCGTTGTTCATTATCTCGCATATTGCCTCGGCGTTTTTTATGTTCTTGTCGCCGACAATTATCTTCTTGCCATAGCCCATTCTGCGTGCTATAGCCATATCTATCTGCCCTGCCCCGGTCAGTAACATTACATCTTTCAAAAGTATTCCTCCTTTATAAGCTGAGTGAGCTTACCCAGTCGGTTACTTCGCTTTCTTCTGCGGAAGAGGAGAATCTCATACCGTCATGCCAAGTGCCGCCGTCAGCTGTCTTTGCAAGCTCGGATGCACTGCTTCCAAGTCCCGATGATGCCGAGGTGCAGAAAGGTATAACAGTTTTGCCGTTAAAGTCGTTGGCTTTTACAAAGCTCGTTGTTACCCATGCCGCTTCGCCCCACCAGATAGGATAGCCCACGAACACGGTATCATAGTCAGACCAGTTATCGGGTGTCGCATTGCTCAGCTCAACCGTTCTGTCTGATGAATCATGCTCCTTGCATACACGGCTGTCATTGTTATTGTAGTTCAAGTCTTCCGAGGTATAGGGGACTGCGGGGGTTATTTCAAAGGTGTCTCCGCCTGTAGCAGTTGCGATATATTCCGCTACCGCCTTTGTGCTTCCCGTAGCTGAGAAGTATGCGACTAAAACCTTTTTACCGTCTGTGCTGTTATCGGTGCTTTTGCTGTCGGAAGATACTTCACTGCTGTCGGCAGTGCTTTCGTCAACGCTGCCTGCCGTACTGCTTTCCGATGAGCTGTCCGTTATACTGCTTTCCTGTGCAGAGCTGTTTTCCGATGATGAAACGGCTGTGTTACTGCACGCACAGAGTGCAGCTGCTCCTGTAAGAATAAGTGATGTGAGAATAAGTTTTTTCATACGTTCTCCTTTACTTTATTGCTTTTATCCAGCTTTCAAGCTTTGCATTGTCAGTCATAAGCTTTGCGCCGTTGAAGTGCAGGTCAAGACCGTCCTTTACTGTTGCGCCCTTACATTCATCGGCAATGTCCCTGAATGTATGACCGAGCCAGCCGCCGTTAGTAGCAAACGGATATATCGTTTTTCCCGTAAGGTCGTTATCGGCGATAAATGTCTTTACCGCAGGTGCAAAGGTGTACCACCATACAGGCGTACCGAGTATTATCGTGTCATACTGCGACAGATCGGCATCGACAGGCTTTATCGGGGGCTTATAACCTCTTCTGATTTCGTCCTGTCCCTGATCGACAACGGCGTTGTAATCACCCTCGTAAGGTGTGACAGTATCAATGACCGCCGTGTCTGCACCAAGCTCTTTTGCAATATGCTCGGCTATATTTTTTGTATTTCCCGAATAAGAATAATATACAACAATTGCTTTCATCTTACTTATCCTCGGAATAGATTTCCTTAGCGTCGTTGAAAGCCGCCCATGCCTTAGGCCAGCCTGCATAGAACGCAATATGTGTTATAGCCTCAGCCATTTCCTCGGCAGTAACGCCGTTTTCCTTAGCGTGCATGATGTGATATTTCAGCGAGCTGTCCAGTATACCGCTTCCCATAAGAGCGGCAACCGTTACAAGGCTTCTGTCACGGGGCGATAGCTTATCCTCTCTTGACCACACCTCGCCGAATAATACGTCGTCGTTAAGCTCTGCAAATTTCGGTGCGAATTCACCGAGTGCATCTCTGCCTGCTGTCTGCTTTTTCATAATTGAAATCCTCCTGTAAATAAATCAAAGCTTGTTATATTCTTCATCTGTTACCTGTTCGCGCCATTCGTTTGAACATTCCTCACCGGGCATTTCGATTGCAATGTGCGAAAACCAGCTGTCCTTCTTTGCTCCGTGCCAGTGCTTTACGCCCTCAGGGATCACTATGACGCTGCCTGGTACAAGGCTTACAGCGTCCTTGCCGTATTCCTGATACCAGCCCTCGCCTGCGGTGCAGATAAGAAGCTGTCCGCCGCCTTTCTTTGCGTGGTGGATATGCCAGTTGTTGCGGCAGCCCGGCTCAAATGTCACGTTTGCTAAAAATAATCCGTCCTCAGGCTTTGTCAGAGGTTTTAAAAACGAATCTCCGACAAAATATTTTGCGTATGCTGTGTTTGCTGTACCTGTGCCGAACACATTCAGCTTTTCAAATTCTTCTTTTGATAATGTTTTCATCTGTAATTCCTCCTGCTTTTGGCTTTTTTGATTGTGGCTATATTGTACAACTTGGAGTTTACTCCATGTCAAGGGGTAAGAAAAACTTTCACAGAACTTTCACAATCGACAATGTAATTTGGATTAAGCAGATGATTGGTTTTTAATATAAAAAGCAGAATCGTTTAATAAAATGGGGTTTGGGGCGTAGCCCCAATGTGGGTTGTCGGTCGTTGTTGTCGCTGCATCGTGCAGCGACTGTGTGCGATTGACTGCAAGCATCCTTGCTTGGTGAGGGCGACAGCCCCACACTCAGCCCCGGCACGGATGCCGGGCGTGTATGCCCAAAGGCTCTG
>CAVJKI010000224.1:0-3609 GCA_963649995.1 Sodaliphilus sp. | reverse complement strand
AAATCATTACCGTTTCCACACTTGCTGTCCTCCCGATGCCGCATTTACAGCCGCAGACGAGCTGGGTATCTATATGGAGCCTGAGCTTCCTTTCTGGGGAACGATTGCCGCAAAGGGCGAGGAAGGCTACAACGAGGAGGAACAGAACTACCTCATAAACGAGGGTATCCGCATTATAAGAGAGTTTTCACACCACCCCTCATTTGTTATGATGTCGCTCGGAAACGAGCTTTGGGGCAGTCGTGAAAGACTGGGAGAGATCATTGACATTCTCCGCCGTGAAAATCATTCTATCTACTTCACAAGCGGCTCAAACAACTTCCAGTTCTGGCCTGCCGAAATTCCGCAGGAGGATTTCTTTGCAGGCGTAAGACTTTCCCGTGACAGACTTTTCAGAGGCTCGTATGCAATGTGCGACGCACCTCTCGGACATATCCAGACCGACAAGCCGAATACCGTTCATGATTATGACGCAATAATCCGTGGAGAAAACGGCTCGGAGAACGAGGGCGGCGATACAATTCAGATACAGTACGGCACAGGCGTAAAGACCGTAAAGCTTAATGCCGCAGACGGCAGTTATATACCGCACAAGCCCGTTATCTCACATGAGGTCGGTCAGTACGATTACTTCCCCGACTTTGACGAGATGAAGATGTACACAGGTCCGCTCACACCCCGTTACCTTGATATATTCAGAGAAAGACTTCAAGAAAAGGGTCTGTATACACAGTGGAGAGATTTCTTTGAAGCAGTCGGCGCACATTGTACACAGTGTTACAAGGACGAAATCGAAACGGCTCTGCGTTCATCTGAGCTAAGCGGCTTCCAGCTCCTTGACTTACAGGACTTCAACGGTCAGGGTGTATCGCTTGTCGGCGTACTCAATGCCTTTATGCAATCAAAGGGCTTTATAACACCTGAGGATTGGAGAGGCTTCTGCGACAGCAACGTATTGCTTGCAAAATCCGAAAAGTACGTTTACGGCGCAGATGAAAAGCCCGTTATCGAAATTCTTCTTTCTTCATACGGCAGGGATAAGATAAAGAGCGGAGCAGTGCGGTATTCGCTCATAAGCGATGAGCTTGATATTAAAGGCAGTGCAGAGTTTAATTCTTCCGATACACGTCTTACCTCTGTCGGAACATTTACTCCCGATTTCAGCGGTATCACAAAACCGCAGAAAGCTGTCCTCACGCTTACGCTTGGTGAGCTTCACAACAGCTATGTATTCTGGCTTTATCCCGATTGCAATGTTGAAATTACCGAGAACGGTATAAAGACAGCCGATGCCGAGCTGATATTCACCGACAGCATTGAAAAGGCAAATGAGCTTATTGCAAGCGGCAAAAAGGCTATGGTGATAACCGACGGCAGTAACGCTATCGAAAACGCATACTGTGCGGATTTCTGGAACTATCACATGTTCTGCATCATTTCCGAAAACATGAACAAGCCCGTAGCACCCGGAACAATGGGACTTCTTATTGATAAGAACGATAAGCTGCTCAGCGCTTTCCCGTCCGAAAGGTTCACCACTCCCCAGTGGTATGAGGCGGTAACACACAGCAAGGCCGATATACTTGACGATACACCCGATGTTACTCCTATAGTACAAGTCGTGGATAACACCGAGCGCTGCCACCGTCTTGGTATGCTGTATAAGAAGAACGGCGTTCTTCATTGCAGTATCAGACTGTGGGAAGCGGCTGACTGCCCCGAAATAAAACAGCTTGCAAAGAGCATTGCAGAAAATTTCTGATATATAATACGAAAACCGCCCTGTGTGCAGTAACACGCAAGGCGGTTTTATTATCGACAGATAAAAACCTCCGCACCTGTTACAGTGCGGAGGTTGTTTTATTTACTTGTTATCTTTATCAGGCTTACCGTGAGTAAACGGCTTGTGAAACTCAAGCCCCGTGCTTGAGAGATCATCGGTGCGCTTTACGCTTCCGTCATTCCTTACAAGCGAGGTTTTGGGATCAACCGTACTCTTTTTGCCGTGGGATAAAGTACCGTGTTTCATATAAAGCCCTCCTTTAAGGGAGTAGTTTTAGCGAAATCGGATTATTATACACAACCCTGAGCCTTCATAGCTTCAGCAACCTTTAAGAAGCCTGCTATGTTAGCGCCTGCCATGTAGTTGCCCTCTAAGCCGTATTCCTTAGCAGCTGTGTCGCACTGCTTGAAGATTTCCTTCATGATGTCGTGGAGCTTAGCGTCAACTTCTTCAAATGTCCAGCTGTAACGCATTGAGTTCTGGCTCATTTCAAGACCTGATGTAGCAACACCGCCGGCATTTGCAGCCTTTGCAGGACCGTAAAGAAGACCGTTAGAAAGGTAAACTTCGATAGCCTCGGGAGTTGAAGGCATATTAGCACCTTCAGCAACTGCGAAGCAGCCGTTGTTTACGAGAGCCTGAGCAGACTCGCCGTTGATTTCGTTCTGTGTAGCGCAGGGGAGTGCAATGTCGCACTTGATTGTCCAGATACCTGAGCAACCCTCTGTATAAGTAACATTCTTGTGTGATGTTCTGTTGAGGTATTCCTTGATACGCTTTCTCTCAACTTCCTTGAGCTGCTTTACAACATCAAGCTCGATACCGTCGGGATCGTGGATGTAGCCGTTAGAGTCAGAAAGTGCAACTACCTTAGCACCGTACTGCGTAGCCTTTTCTGTAGCGTAGATAGCAACGTTACCTGAACCTGAGATAACAACTGTCTTGCCTTCAAAGCTCTTGCCGTTAGCCTTGAGCATTTCGTTTGTGAAGTAGCAAAGACCGTAGCCTGTAGCTTCTGTTCTTGCGAGTGAACCGCCGAAGGTTAAGCCCTTACCTGTGAGAACGCCTGAGAATTCGTTTCTCAGTCTCTTGTACTGACCGAACATATAACCGATCTCACGTCCGCCTGTACCGATGTCGCCTGCGGGAACATCGCAGTCAGGACCGATGTGTCTGTAAAGCTCTGTCATGAAGCTCTGGCAGAAACGCATGATCTCTCCGTCGCTCTTGCCCTTAGGATCGAAGTCAGAGCCACCCTTGCCGCCGCCCATAGGCAGTGTTGTAAGGCTGTTCTTGAAAATCTGCTCAAAGCCGAGGAACTTGATGATACCGAGATATACGGAGGGGTGAAGTCTGATACCGCCCTTGTAAGGTCCGATAGCTGAGTTGAACTGAACTCTGAAGCCTCTGTTAACCTGTGTCTTGCCGTTGTCGTCTACCCAGGGTACACGGAACACGATCTGTCTTTCAGGCTCTACTATTCTCTCGAATACGCCTGCGTTAACGAGATCCTGTCTCTTTTCAACTACGGGCTGAAGGCTCTCGAAAACTTCTGTTACTGCCTGAATGAATTCGGGCTCGCCTGCATTTCTTTTCTTAACTGTTTCGAGCAGGTCGATAAGATACTGATTTTTTAACGCCATTGTTAAATCCTCCTGAATATTTTCGGCTCAAGTACGATATACCGCATTTTTACGGATAAGCCAGGTTTTTCTGCGTTTTTCAGAAAGTAAATTGTGAGAAAACCGACTCTATCGGTAAGTTTTAGTACATTCTTATGAACTAAAGCCGTAAGTGTTTTTTAACTGCAAGAAAAAGTATATCAC
>CAVJKI010000223.1:0-3626 GCA_963649995.1 Sodaliphilus sp. | reverse complement strand
TCTCCTCTAGAATTTTTGTCTAAAAAGTGTTGCACTTGACTTGACAATCTGCCCAGCCCCACATTCAGCCCCTTTCCCAGGGAAAGGGGTTTGGGGATAGGGATTGAGAACAAGCACTTTTTTGAAAAAACAGACTTTTTCTACAAACTGAGGGCAGTGCCGAAACACTGCCCTTGAACTCTATTTACTTGTATATGCTCAATCGTTGAACTTAGCCATAAGCTCCTTGATAAGCTCCTGAACCTTGTCTGCGGTTTCTTCAACGGGAACTTTATATGAGAAGCTCTTATCCCTTGCAGAAATCTCACAGCAGTTATCCTTCAGGTTTCTGGGGCTTACGATAACTCTCAGCGGTACACCGAGAAGGTCTGCGTCAGAGAACATAACGCCTGCGCTTACCTGTCTGTCGTCGTATATAACCTCAGCCCCTGCGTTCTGTAAAGCATCATACAGCTTATCTGCACAAGCCTTTACATCTGCGTCATCTGAACGTACAGCGCAGATATGAACCTGCCACGGAGCAATAGGCATAGGCCAGATAGGACCGTAATCATCGTGGTGCGCCTCGCATACCGAAGCCGCAAGTCTGCCGACGCCGATACCGTAACAGCCCATGATAGGTGTCTTTTCCTCGCCGTTGCTGTCAAGGTAGGTCATACCCATTGTCTTTGTGTACTTTGTACCGAGCTGGAATATGTTTCCGACCTCGATACCTCTTGATATTGAAATCGAGTGCTTGTGGCAATTGGGGCAGATGCCGCCGTCAAGAATCTTTGCAAAGTCGTGATATTCAACGTTTGCACAATCACGGTCAATGTCAAGACCCGTGTAGTGATATTCTTCCTTATTTGCACCGCACGAAAGGTTGTTTGTATTCTGAAGAGAGGTATCAAACAGAACGGTCATATTTTCGGGAAGACCGACAGGTCCGATATATCCTGCGTTAAGACCGCATTCTTCTGTGATTACGGCAGGGTGAATTTCACAGCCTAAGAAGTTGCGGAGTTTTGTTTCGTTTACGTCAATGTCGCCTCTTGTAAATACTACAACATAGCTGTCGTCAGCGTTTCTCTGATATACGACAGCCTTACAGCTTTTTTCCTTGGGAGTATGCAAAAAGTCGCATATTTCTTCTATCGTATGGATATTCGGAGTATGAACAAGCTCCATAGGTGCGGAAACTTCATCTCTTGTGTTCTCGATAATGCTGTCTGCGGCTTCCATATTCGCATTGAAACCACATTCGTGACAGCTTGCGATTGTATCCTCGCCTACGGGTGTAAGGAGCATGAATTCGTGCGAAATACTGCCGCCCATCATACCCGAATCGGACTTGACCGAGATTACCTCGGGAACACCTGCACGTCTGAATATGTTTTCATAAGCCTTGTGGCACTTATCATAATACTGTTCAAGATCTTCCTGCGATGTGTGGAATGAATAAGCGTCCTTCATTGTGAACTCACGGACTCTGATAAGACCGCCTCTCGGACGAGCTTCATCACGGAACTTTGTCTGTATCTGATAAATCATGAAGGGGTACTTCGTGTAGCTCTTGCCGTATTCACGCACAAGATGTACAGCGGCTTCCTCGTGTGTCATACCGAGTACCATAGGCATTCTGTTGCGGTCTGTGAAACGTAACAGCTCACTGCCGATGCTTTCGTATCTGCCTGACTCCTGCCAGAGTGAAGCGGGCATAACAACAGGGAACTGCACTTCCTGTCCGTCTATCTTGTCCATTTCTTCTCTGATGATCTGTTCGATCTTCTTTGTGATTCTCTTTGTGGGCGTGTATGACGAGAAGATACCGTTAGCCATATACTTGATATAGCCGCCTCTCACCATAATTGCGTGGCTGTCAATCTGACAGTCCGAGGGTCTTTCTTTAAAACGGTCGCCGACCAGCTTGTCGAGTTTCATTGCATATCCTCCTGAATTCCGGGCATAAAAAAAGCCCGAAGCATTAAATTTGCTTAGGGCGAAACATTGTTCCGTGGTACCACCTAAATTCGGTATAACCGCACTTGTATCTCTGTAACGGGAGAAACCGGTAACACTCATCGTGCACAGCTCAAAGACGGGTTCAATAAAACCTTGTCGGGAGCTTACACCAACCGCTCTTTCTCTGTGACGCAGATTTATCTACTGTTTCTTGTCATAGCTTTTCTGTATGGTATTATTTTAGCACAGAGGAGAGGGATTGTCAAGGGGGGAAAGGAACACCGCAGAGCATTTCCTCTGCGGTGTAACATTACCATTCTTTAATGTATTACATCTCTCTGACTTTATCTACAACGCCTTTGCTCCATGATATCCATTTTGAAAGGAATGATGCGTAATTATTTGCAAAATCAATTCCCGAATTAAGGAAATCAAGTAGTTCTTCACGACTGCTGCTCATAGGCGTTATAATTTCTACAGCTAAAGTATCAGCCAGATCCTTTTTCATAGAATCAAGCTCGGAATATTTGCTCACAATATTGGCAACTTTAACAAGCGTCATTTTTCGATTATCGCATATAGCGGCGGCTTCTTTATAATATGCCAGCTTGTCCTCGAATGAATATGCGTCATTGCCCTTTTCGATATATGCAGTAATTTCGTTGTCATAATCCTCTATTGTATTCAACATATCGTCTATTGCGAGCAAGTCTTCCTTTGCCACAGCCTCGCCGCATCTTGAACAGATACCGATATCTACCGTATGTCCAAGTGCTTCGCCCTCTGTTTCTCCGCATATTGTACAGGTTTTAGGTTCTGTGCAGGTTGCTTCGCTATATTTATGCTCGTGTGAACAAGCTGTTATACCAACAAGCATAATTGCCGTCATAAAAATACAGAACATTTTTTTCATTAATTATCACCTCGTATATTTTTTAGTGTTGTGTCACCGGCTTAATCGGATGAACTGCTACCGTTTAGTACGCTGTTCATCTTATCACCCCAGGATTTCAGCTCTTTGTAAGCTTTTCCGTATTTATCCATATAGTCGAGTGCAACATCTAAATAATCGCTCACATCGCTTATATCTGTACCTTTCGGTCCGGTTATATCCATACTTATTACAGGCTTCAGATAACTGTTCAGAGTATCGAAATCATCATATTTTGCTACTATATTTGCAATCTCTTTCAGCTCATTTTGATTCTTTGTCAGATAATCTGCAGCTTGTTTACAATACCGTACTCTGTCCTGTGTATAAGAAGAATTATATGATTTTCCGATATAGTCATTAAACGATGACAGATAATCATTCAATGTGAAAATATGAATCACAAGTTTTTCAATATCATCTCTGTTAATCATTTCCTTGCATCGTGTGCATACACCGATATCTACAGTGTGTCCGAGTGATTCTCCCTCTGTCGCACCGCATATCGTACAGGTTTTTGGCTTTTCACAGGTTGCTTCTGCGTATTCGTGTTCATGTGAGCAGGCGGTTGATATAACAACCATCGCTGTTGTGAGTAATAAACAAATTAACTTTTTCATAAATATCCTCCTTTCTTTTAGTGATGATACCAATACTCTTTGCTGTCACTGTTTGTGAGTGAGGGAGTAATTATCATCATTGTCTTGTCTTTGTTGAATCTGACTTTAAATATACTTCCGTCACTGTATTC
>CAVJKI010000222.1:0-3630 GCA_963649995.1 Sodaliphilus sp. | reverse complement strand
ATATTCATCAATATAAACCTCGCAATCTGTTCTGTCCTCATTAAGATATTTCAAATACAGCACCCTATTACTGTCTTTGATCTCCATATATCTTTCATTTAAGTCCGATGCGATTTTCTTTGTACCGACAATTGCACCGTTCAATAAAGATATTTTATACAGGCTCAGGCTTTGTTCCTGTGTATTTTCGTTTACCATACAGTAAACGGTACTGCCGTCATCTGCTAATATACAATACTGCATTTCTCTGTCGGGGAATAATTCGGTTACCGTTTTTTCGCTTGCAAAATAGATTTCTATATTATCTATCCATAAAGTATCATTATAATTATCGCTTATAAACGCACCGACATCATAAATCGTCCCGATTTCGGACATATTTATCTTTGCCGAGGTTTCGGATTTATCTTCATGCCTGAAAAATTCAACGGCAGGATACGGTAAAGCCTTGGCGCTTTGAATTGCTCTGTCAAGAAGCTTTGTGAGCTTTTTTTCAGTATTATTGCCGTTATAGAAATACAAATCATTGCTGTAGAATGAGTAGTCGGTCTCTTTAAGTTCTTTTCTGAGTTCATCACGGCTAAGCTTGTCCGAATACTTCTGATAATCTTCAAGATACTTATTATACGCCTTTTCATATTCGGAGTTTGCTTTATTATCCTCCGAAAGCTTTTCGGGTTTTGTCGGTTTTACAGGCTCTTTTAAAGTTGCGTCGGAATCCGCAAGATCGTCATTTACATAGTCCCAATACTTAACGACTGTATCATTTGCCTTGGTATAGAAAGCCTTGGCTATGTTCCCGTAGAAGCATACAGGCGCAACATCCGTTACGTTTGTATCGATAATTTCGCTCTTTCCGCTTGCAAGCTCCCACTTGCAAAGGGTGATTTCGTCCAGATAAACTATAGTATCAAGGGTGTCGTTTCCGTACCATCGCAGAGTATCGTCACTGCCGACTATTTTTGTTACCTCGTCACTGCCGTTTTTAATGTAAAGCTCATAGTCTTTCGAGATAAACGCAATTCTGCTCAAATCTGGTGAATTTTCGTAGTAATATACATTTGTGCCGATTTTTTCGCTCTCTCCGTCCGCAACCGAGTATCTGTACAATTCGTTGTCATTTGTCATATAAACAACCGTATTGCCGCTTTTATCAATAACATAATCTTCATCGGCATTCTCGGAGATTTTTTTGTATTTGTACTCCGTACCGGCGGTATCGGCATAGAAAAGGCTACTGCCGTTGATCCAGAAAATGCGCTCCTTGTTTTCACTGAAGCTGACATCTGAAGCAAGACCGCTTAAAGTTATCGGCTCACCTTTTGCGCCGTTTGCAGATATATAAATACTTGCGTCCTTAATATAGGCATATT
Source organism: Sodaliphilus sp. (assembly GCA_963649995.1). Classification (GTDB taxonomy): domain Bacteria; phylum Bacillota; class Clostridia; order Oscillospirales; family Ruminococcaceae; genus Ruminiclostridium_E. The sequence continues at coordinate 2,257 of CAVJKI010000222.1, read as the reverse complement.
TCTGTTCTTTTTCGCCTTGCGTGCTTATCAGCAACGCAGATATAACAGCCGCTACGGCTAGCAGTACAACCGCACCGATTATTATAACGGGCTTTAAAGCGGATTTTTTGGTAACAGCACCTGTATCTGCCGATACAGGCGGCGTTTGTGTGTTCTTGTTATCGGTGTATAAGCTCATATATTCCTTCCTTGTTTCGTAAAATGCTTTCATATTATTTCAATTCTATCCCGTATAACAATTATACTGCATCGACTTCTGCGGCGAATTTTTTTGCAAAAAGCTTATATCATGCCTTTTCCCATCTTGCCTTATATTGGTCAAGCAATTCAAACACACGGCTTGCAATTTCCTTGTAATCTTCCTCATAAAGATTTGCAAGGGATATTCTTACCGTACCCTGAGGTGCGTCAAAGCCTTGTCCGTACATAAGTACAACGCCCTCCTTCTCGGCAAGATCATTAAGGAAATCAAGGTCAGTGATGTTTTCTTTGACCCAGTTTGCAAAATCAGCTCCGTAACGGTTACTGCATATATCAAGATAATTCACGAGGCAGTAGTAGCAGGCGTTTGTATCGGAAGCGTCGACTGTAAGTCCGAGCGAGGTCATAAGCGTATTATACCGCTGACGTACCGTGTTATTGGCAAGCTCAATGTATTCATCGTTTTCGGGATCGACAAGGTGGGTAAGCGCCAGTATATCCATGAATATCTGCTGCGGGGTACTCAGACCGCTTGTGTGATAAAGTCCGATCGAGCGGCTATCGGCGGTGAGGCGCTCAATAAACGGCATATCATCGGGGTTTTCGGTGACTATGCTGTATTCGCTGCGTAAGAATTCTTTCTTCTCGTTCGGAAGCCCTGCTATAAGCTCATCTACGATATTATCCTCATTCATAGCTATCAAGCCAAGCCTCCAGCCCGTTACGCCGTAGAGCTTTGAGAAGGAGTAAACAAGTATCGTATTATGCGGCAATCTGCTGTATACTGTCTGGAAATCTGATGCAAATGTGCCGTATACATCATCGGTAAGCATTATAAGCTCAGGATTTTTCTCCACTACCTTTGCAAGTCGGTCAAGAGTTTTGGAAGAAAGTGCGTGCGAAGCGGGATTGGAAGTATTTACAAGGAAAAATGCTTTTATTTTCTTATCCTCAAGCTTGGAAAGCTCCTCCTCGGGAATGTCCCATGAATCCTGTTCCGTACTTGATACGTTAATTGAAACAAGCCCGTAATTCTTAACATCGGGTATCTGAAGATAGGGCGTAAAAATCGGAGTGCCGATCGCTATTTTATCTCCGGGATTCAATACTCCGTTATGACTGAGCGATTCAAAAACATAGCACATAGCCGCCGAGCCGCCTTCCGTAAGGAACAGATCGGTTTTGTCCGCAAGCTTCACTCCGTTGTAAAGTGTGGATTCAAGGTAAGCGTTCAGAATGATTTCGGTATTGGACAGGCAACGGCTCGGAGAGGGATAGTAGTCACCGATAATACCGTTGACAAGCTCTGCTATAAGCTCGTTTCTGTCAAGTCCCAGTGTTTCGGTACAATAATTGACTGCATCAATAAGGAAACGGTCTGTTTTATCATTGGGATCCATCGCCAAATCAAAATGCGACGCCGCCGTAAGCTTAGCAGTGCTGTTTTTATAAGCATGGCCTGCCATATCGCCGCTTTCAAGCGTACTCTTACATTCCGATGTTGCAAATTCCAAAAGGCGTGCATAAGCGTCTCTCGCTCCTGCGTTTATCCAGTTGGGGTTGCCTCTGCCTGCGTCAAGCACTGTATAACCTGCGGTGTTGTTTGCCGCAAGCTCACGTTGCTTTGCGGTAATTTCAAAAGCGCCTATTTCCTTTTCAAGCTGCTGAGCCGCATCGCCTGTCATATTCTGGACATACGAGCCTACAGACTGCTCAAATGTAGCGTTTGGCGAGTTGTCGTTAAGGCAAACCAAAACAATTGCCGAAACCGCACCGATTACAGCAAGTGCGCCTACAACAATGATAATATAAAGTAATGGCGAACGTTTGTTTTTCATAGATACTTCCTTTTGGGGAATCAAGCTTTGTGCTGTTTTCCTGCTTTTTTATTTGTATAAGTTGTAACCATGATACCATATATTCCTTGTAAAATCAAGTTGGTTTTTAAATTAAAATGGTAAGGCTGTTTATTAATTCATTTGAGGCGGTGAAGTATTTTGACTGCTTAACGATACTTACAAGGTAAAAAACAACCCTGTAGGTGTAAGCTTGCAGG
>CAVJKI010000221.1:1651-3642 GCA_963649995.1 Sodaliphilus sp. | reverse complement strand
AAGTAAATTCTATGTTTCTGCTGTTTGACTATCCCCCTCGCCCGTGCTATAATTACAACAACAAGAAAAATCTTGGAGGGAAATATATGAATTACTACGAATACGGCAAAGAAAACGATAAGACCATTATCTTTCTTCACGGAGCAAACTTTGTTCACAGCTTCGGCAGGCAATATCCGCTTGCCGAAAAATATCATCTTCTTATCCCTCATATCATGGGCTACGGAGATGCCGCAGACGAGATTTTTGACACCGAAACGGCAGTAAAACAGCTTGCGGACTTCATAGCCAGTATCGGCAAAAAGGTAACGCTTGTCGGATTTTCGCTCGGCGCACAGCTTGCGGTAAAACTGTGTGCAGATTATCCTCAGTATTTTTCTTCCGCCGTAATAGTAAGTCCGTGGCTTATCAAGAAAGAACCTATGCTGTCAAAGGTCATGGCTATGAACGAAAAGCAGTTTGCTTCGTTCAAGAACAAACGGTTATGCAGTTTCATCGGACTTATGAACGGACTGCCCAAAGAGCAAAGGAAAGAATTTGTCGCACAGATGCAGAATATGCGTATCGAAACCGTAAGAAGCTCCGTTGATAATGGCATAACGCTTGATACGATAAACGGCTTTGAAAACGCAAGCCTCCCTATGATCGCCCTTGCAGGCGGTAAAGAACAGACAGAAGTACACGACAGCGTAAAAGGGCTTGCCGCTATTAATAAAAATTGCAGCTATGAGATATGGGATAAAGCCGCCCATAATATTCCTCCTATGTTTGCAAAGAAATTCAATGAACTTCTTATAGAAATGGCAGAAATTTGACTATGTACAAAATTTTCATTACAGAAGACGATCCCGCGATAGCGCAAACGCTGAAAAAGCACCTTGAGGGCTGGGATTACAAGGTAGAATGTGCAAAGGATTTTCACAATATCACTGCGGAGCTTGCCGCTTTTGATCCCCATCTTGTACTGCTTGATATAAAGCTCCCGTTTTACGACGGCTATTACTGGTGCGGCGAGATAAGAAAGCTTTCCAAAGTGCCTGTTATCTTCCTCTCCTCCGCCTCGGACAATATGAATGTTGTCATGGCAATGAACATGGGCGGCGATGATTTTATCGCAAAGCCGTTTGACCTGTCGGTGCTGACCGCCAAGATAAACGCCGTACTGCGCCGTGCCTACTCTTTTTCTGGTAACAGCGACCTTATATCGCACGGCAGTGTGATACTTGATATTTCCTCTGCCGTTGTAACAAACGGTGATAACAAGGCGGAGCTTACTAAGAACGAGCTTCGCATACTCCGCACGCTTATGGAAAACGCAGGCAGGATAATATCCCGTGACACGCTTATGCAACGATTATGGGAAACCGACTGTTTTGTTGATGAAAACACGCTTACGGTAAATGTCAGCAGACTTCGTAAAAAGCTTGAAAATATCGGGCTTGAAAACTACATCATAACCAAGATCGGAATGGGGTATATGGTCAAATGAAATTCTTTCTTGACTTTATCAGAAGCCGCATAGTAACGCTTATCTGTGTTATTACTGCGGCTGTAATTTTCACGGTGGTATTCTCACTGTACTCACTGCCTGCCGAGCCTGTGATGTATGCGCTCATACTCACAATCGCTTTCTTTATTGCGATAGGCGCATTTTCATATATAAAAGCGTATAAAAAACACAGAACGCTTTCACGCCTTGCTGATGAAATAACCGTGACCGCCGATAATCTTCCAAAAGCCGTATCGACAGATGACAAGGACTACAGCCGTCTTATAACCATACTCAGCGATCACTGCATATCCTTAAAGGAAAAATCGGTGGAAAGCCTGCGTGCGACAAACGAATATTACACCATGTGGGTACACCAGATTAAAACGCCGATCTCCGCAATGCGCCTTATGCTACAGTCAGAGGACAGCGAAAGCAACCGCAGGCTGTCCGACGAGCTTATGAAGATAGAGCAATATGTTGACATGGCTCTGTGCTATGT
>CAVJKI010000221.1:0-1641 GCA_963649995.1 Sodaliphilus sp. | reverse complement strand
AATAAAGCATTACAGCCTTGACGATATAGTAAAAAAGTCGGTGCGTAAATTCTCCTCCCAGTTTATCGGGAAGAAACTGAGCCTTGATTACAAGGAGCTTGATACCGATGTTCTCACCGATGAAAAATGGCTGTCGTTCATTATAGGGCAGCTGCTGTCCAATGCGATAAAATACACCGACAAAGGCTCGGTATCGATCTATATGAAGCCCGACACTGACAGAAAGATACTCTGCATAGCCGACACGGGAATAGGCATAGATCCTGCCGATCTGCCGAGAATTTTCGACAACGGCTACACAGGTCTTAACGGCAGATACGATATGAAAGCAAGCGGAATAGGGTTATATCTTTGCCGCTGTACGGCGGATATGCTCGGCATTACCATAACAGCTCAGTCCGAGCTTGGAAAAGGCTCGGTGTTTATGCTTGACCTTACGGAAAGCAAAATAAAGCACGAATAATTTGCAATATTACAAAAATGTAAGACGGACACCCCGATTGTAAGACGGATAAATGGCGCACTTCCGTTATTTCAGCTATAATATTGTCATAGCTTAAAGGAGGCACAATATGAATTTACTTGAAGTAACGGGACTTAAAAAGGTCTACACACAGCGGCTCGGCGCAAAGCCGAATGTTGCCTTACGCAATGTCAATTTCTCTGCCGCAAAGGGCGAATATATAGCGATAATGGGCGAAAGCGGCTCAGGCAAAACCACCCTGCTGAATATCCTCGCAACGCTTGACAAGGCAACGGCAGGTGTTGTAACTCTGTCGGGCGTTGATATAACAAAGATAAAGGACAGCGATTCTGCGCTTTTTAGACGTGAACACCTCGGCTTTGTATTTCAGGATTTCAATCTGCTCGACACTTTCTCCGTCCGTGACAATATCTTTCTTCCGCTTGTACTTATGGGCAAAAGCTACGATGAGATGAACTCACGGCTTCTTCCTCTTGCCGCTAAGCTCGGCATAAACGATCTGCTCGACAGATACCCATACGAAATATCTGGCGGTCAGAAACAGCGTGTTGCGGTAGCCCGTGCGCTTATCACAGATCCCGATATTCTGCTTGCGGACGAGCCTACAGGTGCGCTTGATTCAAAAGCGTCGGACGAGCTGTTAAAGCTGTTCGGTGAGATCAACCGTGACGGTCAGACAATACTCATGGTAACCCATTCGGTAAAAGCCGCAAGCAGTGCCTCCCGTGTGCTTTTCATAAAGGACGGCGAGGTTTACCATCAGATATATAAGGGCATTTCCACCACGGAAGAATTTTACGCAAAGATAAACGATACGCTTACGGTGCTTGTGGCAGGCGGTGACCGCAGATGAAAACACTTTTCTACCCAAGACTAGCCATAAACGGCATAAAGAAAAACAAACGGCTCTATCTGCCGTACACCGTCACCTGTATTGCAATGGTCATGATGATGTACATCACGACCTACCTTGCAAGAAGTGAAAGCATAGCAAATACAAGTCGTGGCGTTTACGCTCAGTGGTGCTTATGGCTCGGAATAATCGTAATGAGCGTTTTCTCGTTGATTTTCCTTTTCTACAGCTATTCCGTGCTGATTAAAAACCGTGGCAAAGAATTCGGTATCTATAACATTCTCGGCATGAACAAACGTAACAT
>CAVJKI010000220.1:3296-3656 GCA_963649995.1 Sodaliphilus sp. | reverse complement strand
AAACAGAGCCTTCAGTACCTGATAAGTGGGGATAATGTTATCAAAGCCCATAAGAGGAACTGCGTTGCAAACTCTGGGGTCGTGTGCGTCAAAGGCGATGATATTCTCAACGCCCATATTCTGAAGCTCCTGAAGTGCTACCGCACAGTCAAGCGATTCTCTGTAGTTTCTTCTGTGCTGTCTGCCGCCGTAAAGAATAGGTGTGATAACATTGATACGGTGAGCCTTACCGCCTATTGCCTGTATGATACGCTTTAAATTCTGGAAGTGGTCATCGGGCGACATACGGTTCATTCTGCCGAAAAGCGGATATTCAAGGCTGTAATTGCCGAAATCGGCGATGATATATAAGTCATAGCC
>CAVJKI010000220.1:0-3286 GCA_963649995.1 Sodaliphilus sp. | reverse complement strand
GTCATAGCCTCTTACGGTATTCTTGATAAGAGCCTTACCGTCGCCGGAAGAAAATCTGGGGCATTCGTTCTCAATGAGGAAATTATCATAATCATAGCCTGCTTCTCTTGACCATGTTACAAGGTAATCATTAACCTTTTTACCGAGATCCTCAGAACCGGGGATCGCAATAAGTCCGAGAGGGGCAACTCTCTCCGAGTGATTAAAAATAATATCTCTTGCTGATGCTGTCATTTATAAATTCCTTTCCATATTCAACATTTTATACAGCACGAAAACGAGGGATACTGTATCTCTCGTTTTCGATTATATACAATTATTCGTACAGCGGGTACTTCTTGCAGATCTCAGTAACTGTTTCTCTTACCTTATCGGCGTTGTTATCAAAATCAGTAGCTGTAAGATAGATGCACTGAGCGATCTGCTTCATATCGTCTTCCTTTAAGCCTCTTGTTGTAACGGCAGGCGTACCTATACGAACGCCGCTTGTTACAAACGGACTCTGAGGGTCGTTGGGTATAGCATTCTTATTGACTGTTATATATACCTCGTCGAGCTTCTTTTCAAGCTCCTTACCCGTAATATTGAAAGGCTGGAGATCAACAAGCATAAGGTGATTATCAGTGCCGCCCGACACTAGGTTGAAGCCCTTTTCAAGCAGTGAATCAGCAAGAACGGATGCATTCTTTACTATCTGCTTTGCATATTCCTTAAATTCGGGCTTTAATGCTTCGCCGAAGCAAACTGCCTTAGCGGCGATAACGTGCATTAAAGGTCCGCCCTGAATACCGGGGAATATAGCCTTATTTATCTTCTTTGAAAGCTCCTCGTCATTTGTAAGGATAAGACCTCCGCGAGGACCTCTTAACGTCTTGTGCGTGGTGGTGGTCACGATGTCGGCGTAGGGTACGGGTGACATATGTTGACCGCCTGCAACAAGGCCTGCAATGTGAGCCATATCTACCATAAGATATGCGCCTACTTCCTTTGCTATAGCGGAAAGCTTTTCAAAGTCGATGGCTCTGGGATATGCGCTTGCGCCTGCAACGATAAGCTTAGGCTTATGCTCCTTTGCAAGTGCAAGTATATTATCGTAATTCAGTCTGCCGGTTTCTTCATCAAGGCCGTAGGGTACAAAATTGAAGTATTTACCCGAAATATTTACGGGTGAACCGTGGGTAAGATGTCCGCCGTGAGCAAGGCTCATACCCATTACTGTATCACCGGGATTAAGCAGTGCAAAATATACTGCTGTATTCGCCTGTGCGCCTGAATGAGCCTGTACGTTTGCGTACTTCGCTCCGAACAGCTTGCAGGCACGCTCAATAGCGATATTTTCAACTATATCAACGTCCTCACAGCCGCCGTAATAGCGCTTGCCGGGATAGCCCTCTGCGTACTTGTTTGTAAGAACACTGCCCATAGCCGCCATAACAGCGGGGGAAACAATGTTCTCACTTGCGATAAGCTCAAGATTTCTTTTCTGACGGGCAAGCTCCTTGTCCATTGCGTCAGCAACGTCGGGATCTATGCCCTTGAGAAAGCCGATCGTGTCAACTAAATTACTGTACATTTCATTTGTCCTTTCGGTTATTTTAAGCCTGCTCAAAAGAGCGGCTCTGATTACTTCTGCTTGGAAGTGAAGCCTTCCCAGTCCTTAAGGAATCTCTCGATACCGTTGTCGGTAAGGGGGTGCTTAAGCATCTGGAGAAGAACGTTCATAGGAACGGTTGCAATATCACAGCCAAGTCTTGCCGCCTGTGTAACGTGCATGGGGTTACGGATAGATGCGGCGATGATCTCTGTTTCGATACCCTGTGCATTGAAGATGTCAACGATCTCCTCGATAAGGTTCATGCCCTCCATACCGATGTCGTCAAGTCTGCCGAGGAACGGGCTTACGAATGTAGCGCCTGCTCTTGCGGCAAGTAAAGCCTGTGTGGCTGAGAATACGAGAGTTACATTTGTCTTGATACCCTTGGCGGTAAGCTGCTTGCACGCCTTAAGACCTTCTTCGCACATAGGGAGCTTTATAACAATATTCTTATGTATTGCGGCGAGAGGGAGAGCCTCCTCAACCATCTTATCTGCTTCAAGTGAAATAACTTCAGCGGAAACAGGACCGTCAACGATCTCTGTGATTTCCTTTACAACCTGCTTGAAATCTCTGCCCTCTTTTGCGATAAGAGAGGGGTTTGTGGTAACACCGCAGATAATGCCCATATCATTGGCACGTCTGATGTCATCAACGTTCGCTGTGTCGATAAAAAGCTTCATAGTTACTCCTTTTAGGTAAACCGAATGTTAAAAATATTCCACGGCAGTAACATAAAACATAACACACAAAACGTCACTGCCGCTCTGAACAATTATATTATTACACGTCAAGCTGAGCCAGCTCGTCAAAGTTTGCCTTCATGGCAGGATACAGCTTCGTGTAAAGAGCGTATACCTTTTCATACTTAGCGCTGTTCTCAGCTATAGGCTCCTGTATCTTTTCGGGCTTTATAACTGCACGGCAAGCCTCGGGAACGGAGTTGTATATACCTGCGCCTACTGCCGCAAGAAGTGCAACGCCGAGTGCGGGACCTTCCTTGTTGGCTGTAGTCTTTACGTTGCAGGCATAAAGATCGGCAAGCATCTGACGCCACAGCGGTGAAGTTCCGCCGCCGCCGCAAGCCATCATATCATCAATATTTATATTCATCTCACGCATTACTTCAACGCAGTCACGCAGTGAATATGAAACGCCTTCCATAACGGCTCTGAGCATATCCTTCTTCTTATGCATTGTAGAAAGTCCTACAAATGCACCTCTTACGTTGGGATCAAGGTGGGGTGTTCTCTCGCCGTTGAGATAAGGCATATAAAGCAATCTGTTTGCGCCTATCGGTACACTGTGTGCTTCCTTATCCATAAGATAGTAGGGATCAACGCCCATAGAAGCGGCTGTTTCCATCTCGCTCCATGCAAAATTATCTCTGAACCACTTGAGTGACAGACCTGCGGACTGTGTAACGCCCATAACGTGCCAGCAACCGGGAACTGCACAGCAAAATGTATGCACTCTGCCCTTGGGGTCAATTGAAATATCGGAGGTATGAGCGAATACAACGCCGCTTGAGCCGATGGTTGTGAAAGCCTTACCGTCCTCTACTACACCTGTTCCGACAGCGGCAGCCGCATTATCGCCTGCACCGCCGACTACGGGCGTACCTTCCTTAAGACCTGTAGCCTGAGCTACTGCCTTTGTTATAGTACCTGTTATCTCAGGGCTCTCGTAAAC
>CAVJKI010000219.1:0-3663 GCA_963649995.1 Sodaliphilus sp. | reverse complement strand
CTATAAGATTGCAATCGCTCTTTCCTGCGTTATTAAGGCCCTCATACGCCTCTCCGCCTGTCAGTGCGCCGTCCCCGATTACAGCTATAACACTGTGATCATCGCCGCTTAACTGCATACCCTTGGCGATGCCCAGTGCCGCAGAAATAGAAATACTGCTGTGTCCGCCTATAAAAGCATCGTGTTCGGATTCTTCGGATTTAGGAAATCCCGAAATACCGCCTTCACAGCGTAATGTATTCATTTTTCCCGCTCTGCCGGTAATTATTTTATGTGTATAGGACTGGTGTCCTACGTCAAACACAAATTTATCCTTAGGAGAATCGAACACAGTGTGCATTGCCACTGTCAGCTCGACAGTTCCAAGATTAGATGCAAGATGACCGCCGTTTAATGTAACCGTTTTTACAAGTAACTGTCTTATCTCCGAACAGAGTTTTTTTCTTTGTTCGGGATTGAGTGACTTCAGGTACTCGGCAGACATATCGTTTTTCAGTATCAAATTGTTTCTCCTGATATTGTTTTATCAGCCGACCACCTGTATCGGTACAGCCATAGCTATAAGTATTCCGAGCAATGCTCCGCAAAGGACCTCAAGCGGAGTATGTCCGAGAAATTCTTTGAGTTCATGTATTTCCTCAGGCTTCTTCTCCTCGATCTCGTCTACCTTGTCGTCAAACTTATCCATAAATTCTTCGTCAAGCTCATTTACAACTCGTCTTAAACGGTTAATTTCCTTAGCCTGAAGCCCCGCAGAGCGTCTTACGCCCATAGCGTCATACATTACAACCATTGCAAGTATCATAGCAAGTGCAAATTCGGGCGAGCATATACCGCATACCCTACAGGTCGTAATTGCCGTGGAACATACTGTAGCGGAATGAGCCGACGGCATACCGCCTGCTCCCGTAAGACGTTCAGCCTTGAAGCTCTTTGTCTTTATAAAATGTATTATCGTTTTTATTATCTGCGCCGTACCCCAGCTGATAAGCGCAATCAACAGTATAACGTTGACCTGATCCGTTCTCATTGTTATAGATCACCTCCGGGTGTTTTTTATATTTCCCGCTTATTTCTTTCTTTTCAAAAGCAGATCCGTAAGCCTGTATAAAAATTCAGGATTTTCAAACGCCGAAAGTGCCTTTTCTGCTCCGTCTGTATACTTTTCTGCAAGCTTAGTCGCACAGTCAAGTCCTAAAAGCGTGACACTCGTAACCTTATTCTGCTCTGCGTCACTTCCGATAGGCTTGCCAAGCTCCTCGACTGTAGAGGTTACATCAAGAATATCGTCTACTATCTGAAATGCAAGTCCGACATCATGAGCGTATGCTCTTGCCGCAGAAATTTTTGCTTCATCTGCACCTGCCGCAATACAACCCATTACGCAGGCGGCAGTCAAAAGCTCCGAGGTCTTCATCTCATACATTGCCAGTAACTCGTCAAGTGTGTCGAATTTACCGTCAATATCTATCGTCTGTCCTTCTATCATACCGAGCGTTCTGTCATACAGCTCTTTTATCATAGCTGATTTTTTATCTGCTGACAAATCGCTGTCACAGATATATTTTCCTGCATAAGCAGTAAGCGCATCGCCTGCAAGCAAAGCTACCGCTTCACCATGTGCCTTATGACAGCTAGGTCTTCCCCTTCTCATATCATCATCGTCCATACAAGGAAGATCGTCATGTATAAGCGAGAAGGTGTGTATCATTTCAATCGCAATTGCCGCAGGAAAAGCGTCAGACAAATTGCCTCCGCACACACGGCACATCTCAAATGCAAGCACAGGTCTTATGCGTTTTCCGCCTGCTTCAAGACTGTATGTTGCCGCATCGTAAAGTGCCTTATACTTTGCACCGCCGTCACAGAATGAATCACATACCTCTTTCAGCCTTGATTCAAAATCATGACGGTAAGCATTAAATATTGCGTCAAATTCTTCCCCTTTGACACAGGAGGTATTCGCATTTATCTCCATATCAGGCCTCATCCAGTTTCTGAACAGTCAGCTTTGCTTCATCAATATACTTACGGCAGAAGGCGATAAGCTCAACTGCCTCTTTGTAGCACTTCATCGAATTATCAAGCGAAATATCGGGTTGCTCCATCTGCACCGAAATTTCATCTAATCTTTTTATTGCTGTTTCAAAGCTCATTCAAAACGCTCCTTATTATTTTCACGGATTTCTTTGATCTGCGCAACAGCCTCACCGTCGGCAAACAATATATCCACCGTATCCTTTACTTCAATGCTTTTCACACTGTTTACGGTTACGTTATTTTTGGTTACTGCACTGTAACCTCGTTTCAGTACATTTATAGGACTGAGTGCCTCGATTTTATCTGTATAGCTTTCAAGCATAGCTTCATTTTTATCAATTGTTCTGCTGTTGGCGGCTCTCATTTTACCGCTGAGAAGCTCAAGCTCTCTTTGTGATCTTTCAAGTCTCTGCGACGGACTGTAAGCAGAAATATGCCTTTGCATATTATCAAGAAGCTGCTCATATCCTTCAATCTGAGAATGAACAATACCACTCAACTTATCATAAGTCAACTCAATATACTCAGATAAGTCTTCACAGGTAACCGAAGTGGCGATTTCAGCCGCCGCAGACGGAGTGGGCGCACGCAAGTCCGCAACAAAGTCGGAAATAGTAAAATCAGTCTCATGGCCTACCGCAGATATTGTCGGAATATCGCTGTTAAAAAGCGCCTTTGCGTACTCAATATCATTGAAGCACGCCAGATCCTCCGCTGAGCCTCCGCCTCTGCCTATTATAATAAGCTCAGCACCCGTAGTCTGAGCCGCCTTAATGCCCTTTATAAGCGTCGCAGGAGCATACGCCCCCTGTACCATAACAGGTATCAGCACAACTTCAAGTATAGGTCTGCGCCTTGCAATAATGTTCAGCATATCCTGTAAAGCCGCACCTTTTTCTGCCGTTATAAGACAAACCCTCTTTGGCTGCTTCGGTATCGGACGTTTTCTGTCGAAATATCCGCCTGCCTCAAGCTCACGTTTGGCTTTTTCAAAAGCCAGAGCAAGCTCTCCTTGTCCTTTTTCAAGCATATCGCTGACATAAATCTGATTTGTGCCGTCACGCTCATAGACATTTACACTTCCGTGTACAATAACGCTCTGTCCGCTGTAAGGCATAAAAGTAAGATTCTGCGCCTTGCTTGCAAACATCACGCATTTTATTGACGAGGTTTCATCCTTCAGCGTAAAATATATATGTCCCGAAGCCTTGTGCAAAGTAAAATTCGATATTTCACCCGAAACATACAAATCACCAAGCGGTTTGTCGTCTTTTACTATCAACGAAAGACGTCTTGTTACCTGAGAAACAGTAACGGTAAATATATCAGGCATCAGACTGTTCCTTGGCAAGACTATCCTTATAATACGAGTTCAGAACTCCGTTTATAAAACGCACGTCAGCCTTATCGGCATATTCCTTGGCAAATTCAATTGCTTCGTTTATTGCTACCTTATCGGGAACTGACGGACAGTATTTCATTTCATATATTGCTATCTTCATTATAGCAAGATTTATGTAGGAAATTCTGTCGAGTTTTCTTGAAGGCGAATAGCTCTCTATAATGCTGTTCAGCTCTTCTTCATGCTCTGCAACTGCTGTTGCAAGCTTTACCGACTGAGAA
>CAVJKI010000218.1:0-3673 GCA_963649995.1 Sodaliphilus sp. | reverse complement strand
AAACCACACAGCAGAAGGTCAATGCCGCTATGCAGATGTTCCTTGATAAGTCGGAATACGCGGCAGGCAACTATGCAAAGGAAAATGATACCTATTCGGGCGCGCTTACGACATTCAAAGCAGAGCTTGAGGACTTTGCGGCAGAAGCAGGCACAGCACTTCTGCCACTTGCTCAGAGCGTTCTCCCTGTGCTGTCAAGCTCTCTTAATGCATTAAAGCCTGTTATAATGACAGTGGCAGAAGCTGTCGGCGGTCTTGGAGAGGTTGTTTCAGACATACAGGCAAAGATCGAAGCGGCAACGCCGGCACAGAAAACTATGCTAAAAATCGCTATCGGCATGGCTGTGGCAATACCTGCTGTAACAGCAGCAACACAGTTGATGAAAGCTGCAAAGCTTGCTTATACCGGCGTACTGAACATACTTATACCGAAGCAGTGGACGTATGCGAGTGCATTAAAAGCAACTATGGGTTGGATAGGAATAATTGTCGGTGCGTTAGCACTGCTTGGTATAGCCACAAATAAAGGCACAGAGGGCATGGACGACAGTTCCGAAAAACTTGAAAAAGAGAATGAAGCGGCAAATAAGGCGGCAAAAGGTGTTGGTAAGGTGGCAGACAGCACAGACGATCTTACTGACAGCGTAAAACGCAGTCTTGCGGGATTTGACGAACTTAACAGACTGTCAGGCAATTCAGGTACGCTTGCCTCAAGTGTGGTTTCAAACGAAGATGTAGAAAACGCAGATGATCTTGCCGATGCACTGAGCAATGTGCAGGAGCAGACTAAAAATATCGATTTAGGTTCGCTGTCATTTGATATTGATTTTTCAAATATATGGGGTGAGGTAGACAAGCTCTGGGGAAAATTGAAAAGCGGCGAAATAGGTAATTCTATAAAAACGATGTTCAAGGATCTCAGTGTTGAATTAAAGCCGTTCCTTGATGGAATAGATGAAATGTTTGGTTTTAATCTTAACAAATGGCTCAAGGATTTAGGTGATTTTATAGGTGATATAGTTACTGATATTAGCAATGGAGATATAGACAAGGCAATTGATGATATATTTGCATTTGTAAAAAATTCGTTTATTAATATAGCACCAAGTATAACTACAATTTGTAGCAAAATCATCGGTGAAGTTGATAAACTACTCGGCACCTCATTTCAAAAGTCATTTGACAAGTGTGCCGAATTATGCTATCAGGCGGGTGTAATGCTAAGTAACGTTATCAACGATACTTCAGGAAAGGCAGATCGCAGTCAGAAATATAACACCACATATAGTGAAATGATTACATATATGCGTGACTGGATGGTGAAAAACGATAACACGAGCGCAGATGACGCATACGGCGAAACAGTCAGCCATTTTAATGTTAACAATGATGAAGAATTAAAAAAATGGTTTGATGACGGGAATTATGGCGCTTCACTTTATGAGTTTGCAAAATCAACGGCTATGCAGATAAAGAATGACGAGGTTGACCCTGCTCTTAAGCGTCGATTGAAAGGGCAATCCACATGGGCAGATATAAGTTCACTCAGTATTCTCGGTTATGCTGATGGCGGTTTCCCCGATTACGGCGATCTGTTCATTGCAAACGAATCAGGCCCTGAGCTTGTAGGCACTATCGGTAACCGTACCGCAGTTGCGAACACTTCAACCATAGAAACAGCGATATATAATGCTGTACGCACGGCTATGTCTGACAGTACAGGCGGTCAGTCCGCAGATATACACGTTACGGTCGATATAGACGGCGATACGGTCGGTGAAACCGTAGCACGCTATAACGCTGTCAGAAACCGCAGACTTAACGGAAGGAGCTAATATGCAGACACTTATAAAATTCGGCAACTTCACGCCGATTTCGCCCAAATCATACGGCGTACAGCGCTCCGATCTTGACAGTGAGGACAGCGGAAGAAGCGAAACAGGCGTGATGTTTCGCAATCGTATCAGAGCGGGTGTGTACAAGCTACAGGTAACGTGGAGGGTGAACAGATCTCAGCTTTCCGCTATAGCAAATGCGATTTCTCCCGATTCTTTTTCAGCAACATTTTTCGACCCGACTACAGCGAGTACAAAGACCTGCACAATGTATGCCGGCGACAGAAGCGCAACTATGGTGCTTAACGCCGACACTGCCGCAGAAACACTGTGGGACTTAAGTGTCAATTTTATCGAATATTAAGAGGTGATTCTATGCTTGACGTATCAGCCGCTTATACGGCGGCAATTAAGGACAAGAACCGCACAGATCGTATTACAGGTACAATTAAGCTCTGTGACGGTGAAACGGTAGATATAACCGATGATATTATCGTGAACAACAGTGTCACGCTGAAAGAACAGCTTGTATCGGGTGATACCTTTGAAATAGGCACGTTCTACACAAATCAGCTTGATATAACGGTGTATGACGATAACTTTTTGTCACGGACTTATGCGAATGCAAGGATAACGCCGAAATACGAAATACGGCTTGCCGACGGCACTTGGGAAAGTGTTCCGCTCGGAATATTCACGGTAGATAACAGCCTTACAAAACGCAAGGGCAGTATCCACAAGTTGACGGCGTTTGATGACAGCACAAAGTTTGATGTTGATATTTCGGCATATTCGGGTGGCAAAAAGGCGGTACAACAGCATATCAAGGATATGGCCGCCGATTTGGGGATAACGATTGCAACAACCGATTTCAGTTCATATCCGAACTATGATTTAATAGTGGATTCTACGGCTTCATCAGCAATACAGACGTATCGTGATATGACGGAGTGGTGCTGTGCGCTTATGGCGTCTTCGGCGCGTATGAACAGATACGGTAATCTCCAAATAGTAAAGCTGAAAGAAAAAAGTAAAATCGTTGACGGTACGCTTGTGTATGACGCAGATTATACAGTAGAGGGCTTTGAACGTACAGGCACAGAGTTTTTCGACCTACGTGCGGTTATACGATACGTATCAACTACTATCGACGGCGAGCCATATATATGCACACGGAATGCGTATCTTGATGATGAGCTGGGTCGCAACGCCACAGTTTCCGTTGCGGAGAATCCATTGCTGAAATCGGTAAGTAATGCAAAGTCAGCCGTTGATAATATGGCACAGGAAATAGACGCTGTATTGCGCAGGGCGGAATTTTCCTACAATGGCAATCCGGCTATGGAGTGTTTTGATACCGTTGCGGCGAACGGCGGAAGAATTGACATCAATCGTACAATCGTTATATTTCCCACATCGTTGGTATGGAAGTACAGAGGTGCGCAGAAGGTAAGTTGCGCTTTTGCAGAGCTGACAGATGAGAGTACTGTTCCGCCTGCTGTGTCTACTCAATCTGTCGAAGTATCGAAAGTGCCTGTGCCTGTCAAAAGCAAAATAGAAAAGAGAATTGACGGTATAGGAAAATCGGCAACAGAAGGCGGCGTCGGGCAATTCACAAACACTGCTCAGAATGCGGAGGTGTTCAATGATTATGAGAATAACACCGCACCTGCTCCGTACTCTCACGCTGAGGGAACGGGTACGAAAGCGACAGCACCGTATGCTCATGCCGAAGGAAGCGGCACGACCGCCTCCGCTCCCGGAGCGCACGCAGAAGGAAACGGCACTGTCGCAAGCAATACATACGCACACGCCGAAGGAAACAGTACCACTGCAAG
>CAVJKI010000217.1:0-3687 GCA_963649995.1 Sodaliphilus sp. | reverse complement strand
CTCCTATGGTAGTTTCTTTAATTCTACCATAGGAGGTCTCTTTTTGCTATTGTCCATTTTTTACGGACTTGTTCATATCGCTTCGGGAGCCTTTTTATAAAGAGGTAATTACCGTAATATCAGTTTCTTTCAAGTTCTTTTGCCGCCATCAGATCAGCAAGTAAATCAGGATCCTTGAATGTGCAGGTTGTACGGTCATAGAATACATCGGTTATATCCCACAGCACGGGAAGCATACCTCTTGAATACGCCTCCTTGCAAATGCTTGAAAGATAAAGGTTTATGTACTTTGCTTCCTTATTCTTTGTCGAACAGCCGTATTCGCCTATAATAACGGGAATGCCCTTGTCAACAAAGCTTGTTTTCATCATGTCCATATACTTTGCAAGCTGCTCCTTGTCGCTGTCTGAACCCCATGTTGTCTTTGCCTTGCCCCAGCTTGCGTCCTTTTCAAGAATGGCAAAGGTCGAAGGAGTATAATAGTGTACGGATACCGCACAGCGGTTTTCGGGGTCGCTCGGCATCTTGTAAAGCTCGTCGCAGGTAAGATCTATATCAGTGTTGTAGCCTGCAATAAGAAGATGGCGCTTGCCGTTGTTCTTGCCCGAGGCTCTTACTATATCAACAAACTTCTGATTGATTTCATTCAGAATGGAATAAGACTTTTCCTTATCGCCTACATTGCTGTATCTGTTCCAAATATCCTCCCAGCCGCCTTCTTCATTGAGCGATTCAAACATCAGATGATCGCCGTAATCACCGAAAGCGTCGCAAAGCTGTGTCCAGATAGATTCATACTTCTTGAAGCATTCATCTCTCTTTTTATCGTCTGCAAAGCCTGAGAACCAACCGTTGTCATAATGAATATTGAGTATTACATATAAATCACTGTCAAGCGCCCAGTTCAGAACTTCCTTTACTCTTGCCATATATTCCGGGCTTATCGTGTAGGTTTCCTTATCCATCATATTGCTCCACGCAACAGGCAGACGCATAACGCCGAATCCGCAATCCTTATATCCCTTGATCATTTCCTCGGTAATAACGGGACTTCCCCACGCTGTTTCGTAATTTGTGGCAGATGACTTGTCTATCCAGTTGCCGCAGGCGTCAAATGTATTTCCGAGATTGATTCCAAGTCCCATATCTTCGACAATTTCCTGCGTTGTCATTTCACGCATCGTTGTGTCCTCACTGCCCCTTATTTCTTCGGGTACAGATGACTCATTTCCCGATGAGCAGGCTGTAACGGAAATAATCATACAAAGTGCTAAAACAGCAGATAAAATTCTTTTCATAAAATATCCTCCTTATATACAACTGCGATATTCGGTAGGCGTCTTGCCTACCTGTTCTTTAAACTGACGCATAAAGCTGTATTCGTTCGTATAGCCGCAACGTGAGCCTATCTCCTTTATTGTAAGCCCTGTTGATGAAAGCAGGCGTTTTGCACGCTGTATTCTGCCCTCGATTATATCCTTTATAACCGTCGTTCCGAACAGCTTTTTATAAAGATGCTGAAAGCCCGAACGGCTCATGCCTGCCTCGGCGGCAAGGTCATCTATATTCCCCACCTGGTCGGGCATAGTGAATATAAGCGTCCGTATCTGTGTAAAGCGGTAATGCCGCTCGCTGAGCTGTTTTGAAGACAAACAGTTTCTTGCTTTAAGAGTACGGCTCAGCATCAGAAACAATACGTCTATGTACTTTTTTTCAATTTCTTCGCTGTTCACAGCACCTGAGTAATGCTCATAAACGAGTATATGGATAAGATGCGACAGCTCGTCGATATTACCGAGATATACGGGAATATTCATAGGTATGCCGAGCTGCTCCACATATTCCTTATCCCAGAATTCATTCTCAAAATATACCCAGTCGTCAGTATAAATGTCGCCCTGCGCCGTGTAGTAGCACGGCATATCGGCAGACATCAGAACGAACGAATTTTCCTTTACATGATACTGTATCTCGCCTATTCTGAAAAATGCGGATGTCTTGACAAGAAGAAGCAATACCGCACCGGGACCCTTTGGTCTGTCAATTACAAAATCTTCGTTTCTGGTATCATGAACATAATTATATCCAATAGCGCCTATCTTCATTTTCAACCTCTGAATTTACTTAGTGAATACGAGCTTCTTCAATTCAAACAGCTGTCTGTCCTTGAAATAGCAAGCTGTCCAGCCTGTATAATCAACATCTACCGTAAGGAATACCGAATGTCTGCCGCTCACAGGCTTTACTTCTGTCCTGTAAGCACCGCTTCCGTGTCCGACCTTGAATGAGCCTATCTCCTCGCCGTCCTCGCTGTCAAGACGGATATGCACCTTACAATCAGCTCCCAGCCCTGTTATATCGGCATTGAAATACATATTTCCGTTGCCGTTATCAAGCCCGAAATCAAAATATTTATAGCCGATAACAGCGCCGTCTTTAATACCGGTCACTACCCTTTCAAACTCGTTATGCTCTGTTACAAATGCACTGCCCTTCAGCACACAGGCAATTTCAGCCTCGGTTATTCTGTACGGATTAAGGCTGTCCTCAAAGCCGAGCGAAGTCATCTCAACAGGTGGTATAGTGCCGTCGGGAAGTATCTCTATCTTCTCAACGCAGGCACGTCTTGACATGATAGATCCGTTTGTCATACGGTGATAGAAGATATACCACTGACCGTTTATCTGGGCTATAGAGCCGTGGTCATTGCCGCCCGGATAATCAACGCCGTTGTCAACGATATATCCTCGGTACTTGAACGGACCTGTAGGCTTGTCAGAGGTGGCGTAAGCCAGCCTTGAGCCTCGTTTCGGAGAGTAGATGAGATAATAGGTATCGCCGACCTTACGTGGTGAGCAAGCCTCAAAAAACAGGGATTCCTCGTCCTCAAAGCCGTTTTCCTTATCCGTGACTATCGGGATTATATGCTCAATACAGCTGTTATCCTTTATGGTATACATTGTATCGGTGTCGACCTCAGCCATGAAAGAGCGCTCAAAGCCGCAGTATATATATGTTCTGCCGTCATCATCAACAAGTACTCCGGGGTCAATAAACCAACCGTTACAGCATACTTCATCAGGTATAGTATACTTGTACTTTGATAAGAGGGTAAAAGGTCCCTCGGGGCGGTCGCTGACTGCTACACAGCCGATAGCGTTAACGATATAAGCGTAAAGGTAATATTTACCATTTCTATATATGACGTCAGGTGCGAATAACAGCTGATTATCGTCGGGTGTCCAGTCGGTATCAGAGGGACGGTCGCCGTCAGGCTTTACACGGAATGTAACGCCGTGGCATACCCAGTTATTAAGGTCGTTTACGGGAGCGCTCCAGCACTTAAGGATATAATCGCAGAATTCATCTGAGCCTGCTCTGTCGTGCGAACCGTAGACATATACTCTGTCTCCGAACACTCTCGGCTCTCCGTCAGGTATGTATTCCCATAAGGGCAAATATGGATTAGGCATAGTAGATATTTCCTTTCGGTGGATTGATTTGAACTTTTTTCTAGTATGATTATAATATAAAATTGCACAATAAGCAATATCGTAATCAGCACAAAGAGGTTACATTTTGTGCAAATTACGAATTATGCACACCTGTTGCACAAATGCTGTTTTTTGTGGTATAATAACCTCAGACATAAAATCCGCCGTGGGCGGATTTTGCCGTGCCTTGCAC
>CAVJKI010000216.1:0-3711 GCA_963649995.1 Sodaliphilus sp. | reverse complement strand
CGTTACGAAGAAATCACCTATCTTAGCCGCCTCAACCATAGGCATAACCTTGAAGCCGTCCATAACGGCTTCCATTGCCTTTATAGGATTGATCTCGGTTACTATTACTGATGCACCAAGTCCCTTTGCTCTCATTGCAACGCCCTTGCCGCACCAGCCGTAGCCTGCTACTACAACATTCTTTCCTGCAACAATCAGATTTGTTGTGCGGTTGATACCGTCCCATACCGACTGACCTGTGCCGTAGCGGTTGTCGAACAGGTGCTTGCAGTCTGCGTCATTTACAAGCATCATCGGGAATTTGAGCTGTTTAGCCTTATCCATAGCCACAAGGCGGATAATGCCTGTCGTTGTTTCTTCACAGCCGCCGATAACATTCGGGATAAGGTCGGGATATTCATTGTGGATAAGGTTTACAAGATCGCCGCCGTCGTCTATGATAACATTAGGAGCAACTTTGATAACCTCTGCGGTATGTGCATGATATTCCTCGGCTGTCGCACCGTGCCATGCGAATACGTTAAGTCCGCTGTGTACAAGCGCCGCCGCAACATCGTCCTGCGTTGACAGAGGGTTACTGCCCGTGATGTACATTTCCGCACCGCCTGCCGCCATTACACGGCAAAGGTAAGCGGTCTTTGCTTCAAGGTGTACCGACAGTGCAACCTTAAGTCCTGCAAACGGCTTTGATACCGCAAATTCTTCTTCGATTCCACGCAGTAACGGCATATTCGCCTTTACCCAGCTTATCTTGGTTTCGCCGCTTTCCCACAGGCTTTCATCTCTTATAATGCTCATGTTGTTTTCCTTTCCGTTAACCGTCTATTCTTTTCATTGCTTTATTGCATTCAAAGTAAATGTGTTCCTCGTCCATGCCTTTTATCTCACGGTTTTCCATTAAGAACTCACCGTCGACCATAACGCTTTCAACCTCATATCCGCTTGCACTGTAGCACATAGCGGCAACAGGATCGTTTACAGGCTGGAGCGAGGGATACTTCATATCCATTATCGCAAGGTCAGCCGCATAGCCGACTTTAAGTATTCCCGTGTTATCAAAGCCAAGTGCCTTTGCTCCTGTTTCGGTAGCCATTTTCAGCGCCTGACGTGCCGAAACTGCTGTAGCACTGCGGTGGTTGCCCTTGTGAGCAAGGCATATAAAGTTCATGTCGCTGAACATATTCAGTGTGTTGTTGCTTCCTGCGCTGTCAGTACCGATACACAGCTTTACGCCCTTTTCAAGCATATCGGGTATTCTTGCAAAGCCGTTGCCGAGCTTTGCATTGCTGATAGGATTTGTGGCGGCGTAAACTCCTCGCTGTGCCAGTATATCTATATCTTCATCGGATAACTGTACACAGTGAGCGGCAACAGTATGGAACTTGAACATTCCCATATCATCAAGATATTTTACAGGCGAACAGCCGTTTTGCGCCATGCAGTCCTCGATCTCCTTTACCGATTCGGAAAGGTGAATGTTTATGCCGAGGTTGTATTCTTCCGCTTTCTCCATTACAAGCTCAAGATAGCCCCTGTCGGTAGTGTAGATAGCGTGAGGACCCATCATGAATTTAAGATGCTTGTTGCCGCCGTAGGTACGCATATCGTAGAGCGTATCCTCAATTCTTGTCTTTCCGCCCTCGTCATCTCTGCCGTTTCCGACAAGACCTCTTGAAATCGCCGCTTTCAGTCCGCTTTCGCTTATCGCTCTTGTAATGCAGTCACGGGCAATATTCATATCAAGGAATGCCGTAGTACCCGTTTTTATCATCTCAAGGCAGGCAAGCTGAGTACCGTAGTACATATCATCGGCGGTGAGCTTATCCTCCATCGGCATTATCCTGTCAAACAGCCATGTGTGGAACATGAGGTCGTCCGCACTGTTTCTGAACAGCGACATATAGCTGTGAGTGTGGCTGTTTACAAGTCCTGCGGTGATAAGCTTGTCCTTGCCGTCGATCGTCCTGTCTGGGACAAAGCCGTTCTTTACTGCGTCGTCACCGATGTATGAAATAATGCCACCGCTTACGGCAATATCGCATATTTTGGATATGAAACCGCTTTCATCATCTGGGAGAATTGCGGTTATCCCTTTAAATAATGTATTCATATTTAAGTCCTTTCGTCCGAAATTTCGTTAACAATTAATTATATCATTTATGAAGTCGGATTGCAACAGTGCCGATTTGCATTATTTCCTGCTTTGTGCTAAAATGTCATAAAAATGTGAGGTGATGTTATGAGTATAACAAATGCACAACGTGATTTGTATGAAATTTACAGTGAGGCTATGCCGCATTATCCGCTGACATACGAGCATTTCAGCGATATTCTGCATAGCGATAATTCACGGATCTTCACCGCCGAAAACGGAGGGGCGGTTGTCGGATTCTGCATGGTTATCGGAAATTCCGTAGTTCTCCTGTGCGTGAAAAATAAGTACAGACATTGCGGCTACGGAAAGCATTTGCTCCTTATGGCAGAGGAGTACATTACGGCAAACGGATATGATGAGGTAATTCTCGGCAGTTCTGACGGTGCATTGCAGGGAGTGCCGTGTGACGATAACAAAGAAAGCAGTGTTCCGTTCTTTGAAAAGCGGGGTTACACCGCAGAGTGGACATCGGTAAATATGGGAATCGAGCTTAACGAAGAAGCAATAGGAAAATTAAACGGCGTTTTACGTCCCGAAGGTATAACATATCGCTTTGCAACTGCCGATGACTGTGAAAAGCTCCTCGCCGCAGTCAAAGACGCACAGGAGGATTGGCTACCGATATTCCGTGAAAGCAAGGATACTCCCGTACTGCTTGCTGTATGCGGCGACGATATTGCGGGTTTTGAAATGGTTGAAGAAGACGGCGGAATATTTTTTGTGGACAACGAAAAGCACGGTATGATAGGCTGTGTCGGCGTAACGCATAAATACCGCAGACGGGGAATAGGTCTTGCCATGACAGCAGAGGGTACCTTAAGCCTTTATGAAAGGCAGTGCAAGGATGTTCAGCTTCTATATGTTGAGCGTATTGCGTGGTATAACAAGCTCGGATATGAGGTTACAAGCAGGCAGTGGATGGGCAGAAAGAAAATTTCGGATATTATATTCTGAAATACGAACAGCTTGATATAATTTGTCAGCCGTGATATGGTTTGATAAAGAGCAGTTGTGGCGGTTGCTTCTTATTCTTATTTTCGAGCCGTGATGCACTTTTTATGCGGTTTACGATGTTATGCTAATGGCGATCGGATTGGAAAATGATTGAAAAAAGTGTGAATGTATGGTATACTGGATTTACAAGGGCGGTTAATCTGCCGAATAAATCGTAATTTACGGAGGGAAAGAAAATGTCAACAGATAATTGTGTCGGTAAAAAAATCAAAAGAATAACTGCGTTGCTGATTACGGCGGCGATTCTTTACAGCTTGACGGGTTGTGCCAAAGAACCAATGGAAAATAGCAATATAAGTTCTGACATCGTTTCTGATAGCCAAGACATAACAGGCTTTGATATTAATACTGTCCGTAAAAGTATCATTGTAAAGGGTGTGCCGCTTGAACTCCCAAAAAGAATCGGAGACATGGAAGATACATGGACATATAAAAAACGTGAAACCCATTATGTTGATGACACGGGACTTGCTGACTTTTACTATAACGGAAATGAAATGTTTGTTGCAGGAATAGGTAACTTTAAAGAAGGAAAGGAAGAC
>CAVJKI010000215.1:0-3783 GCA_963649995.1 Sodaliphilus sp. | reverse complement strand
ATGCAGGATTGTCATAAAAAACAGCATTAACCGCCTTGTTTATACTCAATGTGCGGGCTTTTCCGACATTGAATTTTGTTTCGTAATTAAGCAGTGCTTTGCGGATACTTTCGTAAATCTGCTTTTCATCATCGTTCAGACGGGAAAAGTAGTATCCATAGCCGTTGTTGATATTAATCATTCCTTGAACAAAGGTCCTATACTGCTGTATTTGTAGGTATCATACGCAACACCGTCACCCATAAATAATTTTCCTCTGTCAATAAGAGTGATAACTTCTTCCGAATTTTTGGATCTGAGATAAATAATATCGGACACAATTGCGCAAATCTCAAAATCTCCGAACTTAAAAGGCTCTGCATTGTTTTCAAGCTGTTCAAGTGAATATTCCTCATAAGAATCACAGCTCTGACCTGAAGTGTTACAACCGCCTACGCCCATTGTACCGTACTCGGTATATACACCTCTTATTCTTTCGTTGTCCTTTATCAGTATTTTCTTCAGCGCCAGCACTTCTTCGTCTGTAAGTGTTACCTTTTCACTCATATTTTCTTCCTCATCGGCAGTCTGCTTTTCTTCATTCTTTACTACTTCAAACAAGCCCTGGTTTTCTCTTATGTAATCCATATTCAGAATACATCCGACAGACATATCGTCGGCACTGCCCTGTGCCGATAACTGCGGCAGATAATCGGAAAGGCTTTGTGTCGCCTTTTCTTCGCTTTCATTGGCAAACGAGCTTATAACCACACGGTAAAAATTGTGCATATTGAGTTCATTGCCGAAGCTGTCATCTATACCGTCACTTCCGACAAATACAGCCGCAGGAAGCTCTCTGCTGAAATAATAACGGAACTCATCGCTTGCGTTAAAATCGCATATTGATGTCGTGATGTTAAGAAAACATTCATCGTCCCACGGTATCGGCTCGCTGTCCTTTCCGTCTTTTGAAAAGGCTACGCACTTGCCGTCACCTATATGTACACCGAACCAGAAATGCTCAGTAACAACAACGCCTATAAGTGTAGCGCCGTATGCGGACTGCACTCTTTCACCGTTTTTATAGCGTGATTTCATTTTGCCCGAAACATCAGCCATTTCTTCTTCCTTGAACGGGTCTTCCGCTATATCATTTTCAACAAGCTCGTTCCAGTGCATTACTACACTGCGCACAAACCATCTCATTTGTTCTTCGGTTTCTTTTTCGGTTTTACAGGCTATAAGCGCATCAGAAAAATTCTTCGCCTTATTTTTCAAAAATGCATTATCCGATGCTTTTTCGGATCTGTCGTTCTTCTGACCGAATGCTTTTTCCACACACCTGCAAAAAGCTTCTGCGGCAAACCGACTGCCTCTGTCAGAACGGAAATAATCAGCGCCGCCATGTCCGTCGGATGTTACGGCAAGCTTATAATCGGCGGCATTTATGCTCATAGAAAAATCCTGACAAACAATGCCTTTTTTGATATGAGATGCACCTATGCTCGTGAAATTAAAGCTACGGTACATATTTATCACCAGTCCCAGCCTTCCTGATCATCGGGATCAACAGCCGCACCTGACATCTCAACATCGCCCGCATTATCCGTTTCAACAGTTTTCCTTATTGCGTCAATAGTGTCGTTTTGTTTATTTGTAGCCTCATCTACTCCGCCCTTGCCGACGCCGCTTGACTTTGAGCCTATCTGTGAAGCAGTTACAGATACGAAACGTATCATCTTGGTAAGAGCCTCAGGAGTATGCACGGTAATTACCGCTTCCTTGTTTCCCGTAAACTCCGCAAGCACGTCTTTATTTGCGTCATCGCCAATAGCTACAGCCACCTTGATAGCCTTTTTAAACCAGTTATTTTCTTTGAGCTTTCCAAGCTCCTTTTGATAATCATCTGTCGGCTCGCCGTCAGACAGCAGGAAAATTGCAGGAGCAAACGAACCTGCCACATCGCTCATGAAGGCTTTGCGTGACAGCTTTTCATTCAGCATCTTGCACATCTCGCCGAAATCCGTAAGACCGTCTGCATTAAGATAATTCCATCTGAAATCAGATGCGTCCATAGGCGACGGAGTTATCCAGCGTGCGCCGCTTGAAAATTCAAGAACAGCTATTTTTATAGCCGCATCTGCATTTTCTCCTGATAATTTGCAAATCTCAGGTATAACTTCTTCAATTGCCGAATTAAGCGTTCCTATCTTGCTTCCGTCCATACTTCCCGATGTGTCAACCAAGAAGAAAAGTGTCATCGTTCTGCGTGCAACTTCTACTGCACCTTCATAAATACTTGCCATTATAAATTCCTCCGTATCATTTACTTAATATTACTGTTGCCGTGCCATTCGGAAAATGAATTGCCTTTATTGCCGCTATCGGCGCAATCTGTCCCTTTCCGATAGGCTTTATACTGCCGTCGGCTGTTTCAACATTCCAGATTATATCGCTCAGATTTCTGAGTCCCCACATAGCGGGGTTATTGGGATTTCTGTTTACCTCGCCGATAACCTCATTGAAGTCGTCACTGTCCTTATCAATGTGACAACGATACATCTTAACACCTGGGAACAGCGCAAGACCGTATTTGTGATTATGACAGTTAAGGATCGGCGGCTTGGGTATTCTTTTGCCGCAGCCTATACAGTTAGCATCGCCTGCAACATTTATAAAGGTTTCCGTACCGCAAGGACAGGTAACTACGGTATCACGCAGTCTTGTAAAGGCTATCTGCCAATCGTTGTCCGTCATTCTCGGTGCATTTCCTGTCATAGCGTCCTTAGACAACGCCGTTATAAATTTATCCTGAATAAACTTGGGATACATATTCCAAAATCTCAGGGCGTTTGAATGTACGCCTCGAACAGGACGGTTTGTATCGTCTGTAGGATCATAAATAAAAATAGGATCCTTTCCGTAGAATTTAAGCTCCAGCTCCTCTGTCAGACAGGGCGCTTCAACCACACGCTTACCTTCAAGCGGATGATCAAGGAACAGCAGTCTGAAAAGCACTATTGCAAGAGAAAAACGGTCTGTCATGACATCGGGTCGTTTGATATTGCGGACTACCTCAGGCGCCATATAGCGTGCCTTTCCCGCTATGCCCAGACTTTCTCCGTAAGGAGCGACGTTATCGTTATCGCAGATGAGTACATCACCTGTATCGGGATCTATAAAGAAGTTACCGTCGTTGAGATCCTGATAAGAAAAGCCGTTTCTGTGAAGCTCTCTGAATCCGTTTGTGATATTAAGAGCAGCGTTTACCGCCGCAGTGAGCGTTGCAAAATGCACCTTTGCAAGAAGGAATTCGGAAAACTCACGATAGTTTTTCGGTCTGAGCTCCATTACATAGCCAAAGCTGCCGTCGGTCTGCGCCGTAAGGAATAAAGGCCAAAGGAAGGCTTTTGTAGGTGCGCCTTTGTTTATATTATTCTCAAGGTTCTGATAAAATTTCTTAGGATTCTGAACAGAGCCTTTATGATACCATTTCAGTGCGTACTCTTTGCCGCCGACAGATACACGGTATACAGTACCCTGACCGCCCTCTCCTAGCTTCTGAATGATTTCGGCATAAGAACCGTTAACAAGCGGTATCTTGTGTCCTTTGGGATAATAGTCTGCCATAAAATTTCTCCTTTAGGTTATTATTCAAATGCAATCTGTAAAAGCGCATTATAAAAGTCATTTTCGTCATCAGGTGCCTCAAACGGTCCGCTGTTACCTTCCTCAATGTCGTAACAATTAAGGCTCGTTTCGTTATTGCCGTTGTAATTGAACGTAATATAACGCCTGCTTGGC
>CAVJKI010000214.1:0-3798 GCA_963649995.1 Sodaliphilus sp. | reverse complement strand
CTGCTATTCTGAGCAGCATGTGAAATACAAATCTCGTTTTGAATTGCGTCTGTATTCCTTTTACAATGCCCTTTGTAAATTCATCAATGATAATATTTTCTTTCAGGCAAACGGTTATAACATGGCTGTCCGTGATGATTATACCCATAGGCATCGTGTAATAGCTTATGGTATCGTCCTTGTCCTGCACCTTTTCAGCCACAGGGTAGTCAAGCACGATAAGAGTCTGTCCGTCGTCGCTTTCAATACGGGAGGTTTCCTCCTCATCGAGTGCGGAGCGAATAAAATCACGGTCGATGTTAAGCTCGTCCTGAAGCTCTGAAATTTCGGTTTCGGTAGGAGCAACGGCAGAAACCCAGCAACCGGGTTCCATTGTAGCTAGCTCCACTATTGTGTTCTCAACAGTCTTGTAGTATTTCAGCATAACGTACCTCTTTCCTGCACAGAAAGCCGTTATGCGACGACTCCTGCGCATTTTTCAAATCGTTTTAATTGTTTCCCACAAGGGTCCGCAGTCATCGTCTTTCACCTCTTTCGGTAGTTTTTATTGCATAACCGTATTTATTTTATCATATTTTTTACGGTTTGACAACAGTTTTCGGTTCTTTTTGCAAATTTTTTCCCGCTCTTTACGCTCTGCCTGCATACGGCTGTAAATGCAACCGCAATAATTTTGTCTGTAAAGATTGTATTCTGCCGACAGCTCAATTGAACGTTTATAGCCGTTACGTTTTTTGAAATCGGAATACAAATACGGCACGCCGAATTCTCTGCTCAGTGCTTCGCCTATCTCGTTCAGCTTTGCGGCATTTTTATGCGGGCTTACGGATAATGTTGTACAGAAATATTCAAAGCTCAGTTTCTTTGCAAGCCCGGCGGTTTCCCGTTGCCGCATCTCATAGCATTTGAAGCAACGTTCTCCGCCCTCAGGAATATTCTCCATTCCGCATGACATATCAAAGAAAAGCTGAGGCGAATAGTCACCGTCAATCATATTGACTTCATATTTGAATTTCTTTTCCGAAATCAGACGCTTAAGCTCATTCTTGCGCTTTTCATACTCGTCTTTTTCCGTAATGTTGGGATTATAGAAAAACACGGTTACCTTGAAATAATCGGTAAGATATTCAAGTACATAGCTGCTACATGGCGCACAGCAGGCATGAAGCAAAAGCGTCGGAGCATGATCGAGCGATTTTATGATTTTGTCGGTTTCAAGCTGATAATTAATCATCAGCCTTCACCAGCTTTTCATCAGTAATCTGACGAAGCTCGTCCAAAGAGCCCTCTTTAATATCTTTTTCATTAATTATAAAAAGATACCCGTCATGTGTGACAATATACACGCTTGAATTATTGAAATCAACCGACGCTACGGCATTCCATTCAGCAATTGCTTTTGCCGCACCGTTGTTTTTCAGTACAATACTGCTTGCAGTAATCTCAATAGCGTCATATCCGTTCTTTGAATTTATATCAAATATTTCCTTTGTGTATTTTTTGAGAGTTGCGTACAGTATAACGCCAGTGCCGACAATAAGCAAAAAGCATATAATCGAAGCAAAAATAAACCACCACATCTCAGTAACTATCGCAAGAACGATACCGACAACAGCTATAAGAGCCATTGCAATGACGTAACAAATCACATATATCCTTGAAGACTTGTTTTTACCGAAAATATTGTATTTAACAAATTCTCCGACATTTTCAGACGTATATTTTAATTCGGATTCTATCATATTAAACCCCTTTCATTGTAAGAGAGATACGTTTTTTGGCAGGGTCAATGTTAAGTACCTTGACTTTAACTATATCCCCTACTTTTACGGCTTCAAGCGGATGCTTTATAAACTTGTCGCATATCTGTGATATATGGACAAGTCCGTCCTGGTGGACACCTATATCAACAAACACGCCGAAATCTATAACGTTTCTTACCGTGCCGTCAAGAATCATGCCGGGTTTAAGACTGTTTATGTCGGCTATATCTGTTCTGAGAAGCGGAGCAGGCAGTTCATCTCTGGGATCTCTGCCGGGCTTTGCAAGCTCGTTTGTAATATCAGCAAGCGTCATTTCTCCTATACCGAGTTCTTCGGACAGCTTCTTTATTCCTATGCCTCTGACCAGCTCTTTTATTGAGGGAATACCTCCCGAAACATCTGCAAGCTTAAATCCGCATTTATCAAGCAAAGCTTCTGCCGCCTTGTAGCTTTCGGGGTGTACCGAGGTGTTGTCAAGAGGATATTTTCCATCATGTATACGCATGAATCCCGCACACTGCTCAAAAGCCTTCTTGCCGAGCTTTGTTACCTTAAGAAGCTCCTTTCTGTTTGTAAACGCTCCGTTTTCTTCACGGTAGCTGACTATATTTTAAGCAACAGAAGAATTTATACCGGCAACATAGCTGAGAAGTGATACAGATGCTGTGTTAAGGTCAACGCCTACACTGTTTACGCTGTCTTCTACCACTCCTCCGAGCGCTTCGGAAAGCTTTGCAGGCGGCATATCATGCTGATACTGTCCTACGCCTATTGCTTTAGGGTCAATTTTCACAAGCTCAGCAAGCGGGTCCTGAAGCCGTCTTGCAATTGATACCGCACTACGTAGTGAAACATCGTATTCGGGGAACTCCTCTGCCGCAAGCTTGCTTGCAGAATAAACGCTTGCGCCCGCCTCGGATACCACCATGTAGCTTACCTTGCGGTCAATCGTTTTTAATAAGTCAGCTATAAAAACTTCGCTTTCATGGCTTGCAGTGCCGTTTCCTATAGCGATAATATCTACCTTGTGTTTTTCTATAAGCGACTTGATTATTCTACCGGCTCCCGCAATATCACTCTTAGGAGGTGTGGGGTATACCACAGATGTATCCAGTACCTTGCCTGTTGCGTCAACTACCGCAACTTTACAGCCTGTTCTGTAGCCGGGGTCAAATCCGAGCGCAACACTGTTCTTTACAGGCGGTTGCATTAAAAGCTGACGCAAATTGTCGGAAAATGTATGTATACTGCTGTCGCAGGCTTTCTCGGTAAGCTCGTTTCTGAGTCTTCTTTCAAGCGAGGGATGAATAAGGCGCTTGAAGCTGTCGTCACACGCTGAACGTACAAGTCTGCCGCAGTCGTTTTCCGCTTTTACATACGCTCTGTATATATGCTTCATTACCCACTGCTCGTCAGGTTCAACAGAAACCTTCAAAGCCTCCTCACGTTCGCCTCTGTCAAGAGCAAGAAGTCTGTGCGGCGGTATCTTACACGCAAGCTCGCTGTAATCATAGTAATTTTTATATACGGTATCAGCGTCTTCATCGGTTGCCTTTGATACGATAAGCGCATGATCCGTATATTCTGCATAAAGCTTTTTACGCAGGTCGGCATCGTCCGATACGGTTTCGGATATTATGTCAAGTGCGGCGTTTATTGCGTCGTCGGTAGTAAAAACATCTTTTTCCTCATTTATATATTTCTGCGCTTCCGCTGTAGGCGATGCACGCGTTTGTGCAAGTATGAAATCCGCAAGAGGCTGTAGACCTTTTTCTTTTGCTATACCTGCTCTCGTCTTACGCTTTGGCTTAAACGGTCTGTAAATATCCTCGACTTCCGCAAGTGTACTTGCATTTATTAGGTCACTTTCTATCTTTTCAGTCAGATTACAGCCGTTTTCTATCAACGCCCTGACCTCAGCCTTTCTGTTTTCAAGATTGCGCAGATATGTAAGTCTTTCGCTGAGTTCTCTTAAAAGCTGATCGTCAAGACCGCCTGTAGCTTCCTTCCTGTAACGTGAAATAAACGGTATCGT
>CAVJKI010000213.1:0-3805 GCA_963649995.1 Sodaliphilus sp. | reverse complement strand
TGCCATGTTAAGCATTATTATAGTAAGTAGTGTATATATCCTTTTCATCACGCCCTCCTTTTTTCACTGCATTATTTTTAGTATATCATATTTTGCTTTTACAGTAAACATATCACCGGCAAAAATATATCCAAATCTCAATTCGTTATATCGGTAATTATCACAGCTGCCAAAAAATTCAAATCAAACAAAAAGAGGTCTGTGTTGCACCGCAAAAAACAGCAACTCTGCAACAACTGTTGCATTTTTGTTTTTCTGTCGTCTTGACACGTTATTCTTTCCGTTGTATAATGGCAATCGGTGCGATTTTCGCACCGTATTCTCCCGTCGGGGATATTTCAAGGATTTAATTTTATGCGTGGACTTGGCACTATAATAAACGTTGCTCTGCTGATATTCGGCGGATTGTGCGGCTTACTTTTCGGCAAGCGGCTCTCCGAGCGGATTCGTGATACCCTACTCTCGGTAAACGCCGTAGCTATCATGATGCTTGCGGTCGGCGGCGTAATGCAGAATATGCTGTCGGTATCGGAAGGCTCTCTTGTTTCGAGCAGCACTGTCATGATGATAGTAAGCCTTACCTTAGGCGGACTTATCGGCGAGGCTATCAACATCAATTCACTTGTAGACAGATTCGGAGAGTGGCTTAAAATAAAGAGCCGCAGTAACGGCGACGATTCATTCGTATCCGCCTTTGTCAGCGCTTCATGCACCGTTTGTATCGGAGCAATGGCAGTCATCGGCGCTATAAACGACGGTGTCAGCGGCGACTGCTCTGTGCTGATCGCAAAAGCAATCCTTGACGCAGTGATCATCTGCGTTATGACCGCCTCACAGGGCAAGGGCTGTATCTTCTCCGCTGTTCCCGTGGCAATATTTCAAGGCGTAATTACACTCATTTCCGTATTTGCAGGCGGCTTCATGACTGACCTTGCGCTGTCTTATCTTTCTTATGTAGGCAACGTTCTTATCTTCTGTGTAGGACTGAATCTTATCCGTAAAAAGCAGATAAGAGTGGCTAATCTCCTGCCCGCTCTTGTGATAGCAACGGTATGGGGCTTCGTCGAGCCGCTTATACTTATATAAAGGAAGCGTTCAATGAAAAAGCGTGATCTGACCGTCGGCAGTATTTCCGGCGGGCTGTGGGCGTTTGCAATTCCGCTCATGCTCGGAAATGTCATGCAACAGCTATACAATCTGGCTGATACATGGATTGTCGGGCAGTTTATAGGCGACAATGCTCTTGCCGCCGTCGGCTCGTCATACACTCTTATAACCTTTCTGACAAGCGTTATAATAGGTCTGTCGCTCGGCACGGGTACATTCGTTTCAATAGCTTTCGGCAAACGGCGTGACGATACTATACGAAACGGAATTTTCACATCGGGCATTTTTACAGCCGCAATAACACTGCTGATAAGCGCTCTGTTCTATCTGTTTCTTGATCCGATTACAGATATTCTGCAAATACCCGATGAGCTTTACAACGATACACAGACGTATCTTTCTATGGTGTTTATCGGCTTCTTCGCTACATTTATCTACAACTTCTTCTCAAATATCCTGAGAGGTATGGGCAACTCTGCCGTACCGCTGATTTTCCTAGGCATATCCGTAGCGCTTAATGTCGGTCTTGATGTACTGTTTGTTATTCCGCTCGGCATGGGAATAGCGGGCGCGGCTATAGCCACTGTCATAGCGCAATATTGCTCGGCGGCGGGTATACTGGTATATTTCTTCATCGCAGGACGGCGATATGTTCCGCAAAAAGCCGACATGAAATTTAACCGTGAAAATATCAGGAATATTCTTTCATTGTCGGGCTTTACCTGTCTTCAGCAATCGGTGATGAATTTCGGAATACTGATGATACAGGGGCTTGTAAACAGCTTCGGTACAACTGTTATGGCGGCGTTTGCGGTAGCTGTGAAGATCGACACGATAGCTTATATGCCTGTGCAGGATTTCGGCAACGCTTTTTCGGTATTCACGGCACAGAATTTCGGTGCGGGAAAGTACAGACGGATAAAAAGCGGAATAAAGCAATCGCTTATAAGCGTCGTGCTGTTCTGCTTTACAGTAAGCACAGCCGTTTTCTTCCTATCGGAGTCTCTTATGAGCCTGTTTTGCACAGACAACGAAACGATCGCTGTCGGTGTACAGTATCTCAGGACAGAGGGACTGTGCTACATCGGAATAGGCATACTCTTTATGCTGTACGGCTACTACAGAGCCGTAAACAAGCCGCTGATGTCGGTAATACTGACTGTGTTCTCGCTCGGAACAAGAGTTCTGCTTGCATACACGCTGTCGCCCCTGCCGCTTTTCGGCGTTATGGGAATATGGATTGCCATACCCATAGGGTGGTTTTTAGCGGGCGCTGTGGGCATTGTATATTACATTATCCGTGAGCGCAACGAATACCCTAAGGAAAATAACGATTACAATTACGATAATGAGTGAAAAATGTAAACAATTTGAATTTTTTCCTATTGACAAAAAACGTATATTATGGTAGAATGGGCTATAGATATACAGTGAAACTATTCGGACGGTTAACGGAGGTCAGATGGCAGAAAGAGCGGTAAGTGCGCCCGACGCCGTAAAGGCAACGGGAACGTCAGATGTTAATATTTCTGATATGACCGACGAACAGCTCGTCGATCTGATTTTGCAGACAAACGGCGAACAATATGCGAACAAGCTTATAAAGCGCTACATACCGATTATAAACGCAAAGGCTTTAAAAATGGCAATACGTTGCCCGTCAGCCGATAAGGACGATCTTTTTTCGGAAGGTCTTCTCGGTCTGCTTAAAGCAATACGCCTTTATAACGGTGAAAAGGGTGCGGCATTTGCTACGTTTGCCAATCTTTGCGCCGACTCGGCTATGAAAACCTGTATATCAAAGGCGATAAAGGACAATCCCGTATCTGCCTGTGACGATTTTGACTTTGATCTTATCGAGGACAGTTCTCTTTCCACAGAGGACACGGTTATTGACAAAGTTCAGGACAGCCAGCTTATGGAACGTTTGTCCGGCGTTCTGTCAAAAAAGGAAATGAAAGTACTTGAAATGTATCTTGCTCACTGCTCCTATACTCAGATAGCAAAAGAGCTTTCAATGAACGAAAAATCTGTTGATAACGCACTCCAGCGTGCAAAATCAAAGATAAGAAAAGCAATGGGGAAATAAGACTTCTAAGTCTTTTTCATATTATTACACGCTTGAATGCGTGAGAAATTTTAGAGGTATTTTACTATGTACGAAGACAAGACTCTTAAGTGCAAGGACTGTGGTGCAGATTTCGTATTCACAGCAGGCGAACAGGAATTCTACGCTCAGAACGGCTTTACAAACGAGCCTAAGAGATGTAAGGCTTGCCGTGACGCTAAGAAGAACGGCGGTGCTAAGCGTGAAATGTTCACAGCTGTATGCGCAGGCTGCGGCGGTGAAGCTAAGGTTCCTTTCCAGCCCCGTGATGACAGACCCGTTTACTGCAGCGAATGCTTCGCTAAGAGAAACCAGCACTAAATTTATCAACAATACTAATCGGTTCGGGTTTTCGTCAGGCTATTCAGAGGAGTTTCGTACATTTTTCTATATTCCTGATTATAATGCGAATAGTTGCATTAATTGCATATAGTATTCAAGGTAAAAGAGCAGAGCCTTGCCGATCGGCAAGGCTCTGTTTTATTTCAGAAGTAAGAGCCTTACAACAAACTCCGCAGATTTGCAGAATAAGAAAAATTTTAAAGGCTCTATAATAAATGTTGGGGAAACCAAGAGCCAAACAGAAAAATA
>CAVJKI010000212.1:0-3811 GCA_963649995.1 Sodaliphilus sp. | reverse complement strand
TGTGACTTCGGTAAAAAATCAGGGTAACTGGGGAGTATGCTGGGCTTTTTCATCGACTGCACTCAGCGAAACAGCATTAATAAAAAAATTCCCCGACAAGTTTAATGCGGCTACGCTTGATTTATCGGAAAATTTGCTTGCTTATATGGTGAGCCATCCGTCGTTATACGGACAAATCAATGCTTCGGGCGATACTGCAGCATATACCCTATCAGCTACATATTATCTTCAGGCGGGCGGTAATCCGTGGAATGCTGCACTGGGTATTATGAACGGATTCGGTGTATATGATGAGAATGCAGAATATCCGTATGACGTATACGGTACTCCGTCAATAGCAAATAAAAGCTTTACTGAATCTGAGTATTACGCACTGAAAAATTCAGGTACGGTAAAAATGAACGGATTATTTGTTGCAGATGTTAATCAGAACAGTGACAATGATGCGCTTAAGGAACTAATTCTGAAATACGGTGCGGCTTCTATAAGCTATTGCGAAACATATACAGATTTCAACGTCGGTGATGACGGTAGCTATTACTATTATTGCCCTACAGAACAGTCTTCAAATCATACAGTAACTGTTGTAGGATGGGATGACAGTATTCCTGCTTCTTCATTCAAGACTGCTCCCGCAGGCAACGGTGCTTGGCTTATCAAAAACAGCTGGGGAAAAGACAGCCGAGATGACGGTTATTTCTGGCTATCATATTACGACAAATCAATCTATACTGACGGTATAGCGTATGATTATACGGTAAGCGGAGCAGACAATTATTTCGATACACTTTACAGCTATGACGGAGGTAATTCGGCAAGCTCTTTCGGTTACAGAAGCTCTGATATGTACGGCGCAAATGTATTTACAGCCGAAGCTGATTCCTATATCACCGGAGCGGCTGTATATACTGCCAAAGGAACGGAGATTGAGCTTAGCTTATACACAAATCTCAAGGATAAAACCAATCCTACATCAGGAACAAAAGCTGCTGTAATCAGTAAAGAAAATGTCGCATATGACGGGTATTACTCGTTACAATTTGATACAGCGGTCAATGTAAAACAAGGTGATATTTTTGCAATTGTTGCAAAAATAACCAACAGCAACGGTTCTGCAAGAATTTATGCGGAATATGGTTATTCAATGAACGGACTTACTTACAGTCTCAATGCGAATAAAGGTGAAAGCTATTTTACATATAAACCGGATTCGTTCTGGAACGACTGTGTTGACAACAACATGAAAAACCTTATGATAAAGGCTTATGCGGTTGCTGATAATAAAGAGAAATGCACAGAACACGACTTCGGAGATTGGTCTGTTGTTACACCTGCAACCTGTACCACTGTAGGTGAGAAGCACAGAGTATGCAAAGCTTGCCGTTTTGAGGAAACAGCTGAAATAAGCACTTTGGGTCATACATATTCAGATGAGTGGACTACAGATGTTCAGGCATCGTGTAAGGCAGTCGGCTCTAAATCTCATCATTGCATACGTTGCGATGCTAAAACCGATGTGACTGTTATACCTGTTTCAAGTCATACAGTTACTGTTGATAAGGCAGTAGCCGCAACCTGTACAGCAACAGGACTTACAGAGGGTAGCCACTGCTCTGTATGCGGCAAGACTATTAAAGAACAGGCAGTTGTGCCTGCAAAGGGTCACCAGTACACAGAAACTGTGGTAGCACCTACATATACATCGACAGGATATACACTTTACAAGTGTTCAGTATGCGGTTACAGCTACAAGAACAACGAAACAGCAAAGCTCACGCTTTCAAAGGTTACAAACTTTAAGGTTAAGTCAATATCCAGTACGAATGTAACCTTGCAGTGGACAAAGAACAGTGTTGCAAGCGGTTATGAGATTGAGCAATACAAGAGCGGTAAGTGGGTCAATGTTGCAAAGATAACAAGCAATGCGACGACATCTTATACCGTCAAGGGATTGGCGGCAGGAACAGCGGGATACAAGTTCCGCATGAGAGCAGTCAAGGACGGCGTTTACAGCGATTATACATCGACATTGACTGTAAATACTAACCCTTACGGTGTAGGTGGATTCAAGACTAAGAGCATATCAAGCACAAGTATCACGCTCCAGTGGAACAAGGGTACGACCGCAAGTGGCTATGAATTACAGCAGTATAAGGACAGTAAGTGGGTAACTATTTACACAGGTACCAAGGCTACCGATACAAGCTACACAGTTAAGAATCTTAAGGCAGGTACGGCAGGCTACAGATTCAGAATCAGAGCATACAAGACCTATGGAAGTACAAAGCAGTACGGCTCATGGAGCAGTGAGGTCAAGGTCAACACAAATCCTTACGGTGTAAGCGGATTCAAGACTAAGAGCATATCAAGCACAAACGTTACGCTCCAGTGGAACAAGGGTACAACGGCAAGCGGTTATCAATTACAGCAGTACAAGGACGGCAAGTGGGTAACTATTTATACGGGTACTAAGGCTACATCTACAAGCTACACAGTTAAGAATCTTAAGGCGGGTACTGCGGGCTACAGATTCAGAATAAGGGCTTATAAGACCTACGGAAGTACTAAGCAGTATGGCTCGTGGAGCAGTGAGGTTAAGGTTAACACCAATCCTTACGGTGTAGGCGGATTCAAGGCTAAATCCACCGCCAAGACTTCAATAAAGCTCGGTTGGAACAAGGGTACTACCGCAAGCGGTTATCAATTACAGCAGTATAAAAACGGTAAGTGGGTAACTATTTATACGGGTACTAAGGCAACTTCTACAAGCTATACGGTAAAGAGCTTAAAGGCAAATACAAGCTACAAGTTCAGGATCAGGGCGTATAAGACTTACGGAAGTACTAAGCAGTATGGCTCATGGAGCAGTACGCTGACGGTCAAGACATCTAAATAAATTAAAAATGGGTATCGGTTTAAACACTGATACCCATTTTATATGTGATATAAATTTACGGCAGGTGTTAATTAAAAATACCTGCCGTTTTTATAATTATTTTATGTTACTTCCGTCATAATTTCGTCAAGATCACAATTAGAAGAACCCTTGAACAGTATCGCATCATTATCACGCAAATTGAGTTTTAAAAACTCGGTGAGAGCAGATTTGGTATCAAAGCGTATAACAAATTTATTTTTCATATCTGCCGTTTCAGTGAGCTTTGATGCTGTTTCTCCGTAGCAAACAGTGATATTTACGTTGGCTTTGTTTATGATGTTGCCGACTTTTCTGAAAACCTCGTACTCATGCTCATCACCGTCGCCAACCTCTGTCAAAACGGCAATTCTTCTTGACTGTGGAGGGAGCGGCAGAGTGCAAAGCTCTTTAAGAGCCGCACCCACGCTTTCAACAGCGTCATTTTCAAAATCCGATATGACGTAAATACCGCGTTCGTTACGAACGGTTGTAAGCCCTGCCGTAGGTCTGTATTTTTCAATTGCAGGAATGATCTGTTTAGGCGAAATGCCCATTATTTCTCCGAGGGCAAATGTGGCGAGCGCCTGATATACGCTGTGCTTGTCACTTGAATACAATTCAATATGGTAATTGTCTGTGCCGTGAATTATATCAAAAATTATTTTGTCCTGTAACAGGTCAATGTTATCTGCATAATAATCAGCCATCTTGTTATCGACGCCGATTGTAATTATATCCTGCGGTATTGTAAAGATCCCTGCAAGATTTTTATCGTCGATGTTTATAATAACAGCGCCTGATTCGTTCATACCGCCGCAAACCTTGAGCTTTTCATCAATCAGTTCCGGTTTTGTGAGATCTCTTGGATTTTTGGATGCAACAGTGCTTGTAAGG
>CAVJKI010000211.1:0-3833 GCA_963649995.1 Sodaliphilus sp. | reverse complement strand
GGTCTCTTTTTGCTATTGTCCATTTTTTACGGACTTGTTCATTTATTAGCGGGGACATTTTGCTTTTGTGCGGGAATTTTTGATAAAGGAAGCATTGAAAAAATCAGACAAATGTGCTTCTTGTATTGACGGAGAGGTACGGACAATCGACTTTGCACATTATATGAATGCCGATCAGCCTGTTATTGAATAAGAAGCGCTAAGGCACCTGCCTCACTGATATATAAAAACCTCCCGCTTTCCCAGCGGGAGGTTTTCGTATATCATATCATTTACGCTTCTCTGTGGTCGATTACACGCTTTGCCTTTTTCTCTGTACGAGGAAGTGTTCGTACGGGAACTACCGTTATCTTCGGTGTAACGCTGAGCCTTGACTTGAACAGCTCCTTTATCGTCTGCCCCGTCCGGTCAAAGCTTACTCTGCCCTCTGCTTCGACCGTTACAAGGATAATATCACGGTTAATGCTTTCATCATGTGCGATGTTGATATTGTATTCGCTTGAAACGCCGTCAACCATGCCGAGAATTTCTTCAACCTGGCTTGGGAACATATTGACACCGTGTACCTTGAACATATCGTCACTGCGTCCCTTAACGGTATCAAGTCTGGGATAATGTCTGCCGCACTTGCAATCGCCTGGTATTATGCGTGAAATATCGTGTGTTCTGAAACGCAGGAGCGGTGCGCCTTCTTTTACGAGCGTTGTTATTACTATCTCGCCCTCCTCACCGTCGGGTACGGGCTTTTCGGTCTTGGGATCGATTATCTCAATATAGATATAATCGTCCCAATAATGCATACCTGCGTCTTCTTCACAGCTGATACCGATACCTGGACCGTATATTTCTGTCAGTCCGTAAATATCGTATATTTCTACACCGAGTTCCGTTCTGATATAATCACGCATTTTCTCACTCCAACGTTCAGAGCCGAAAATACCTTTTTTAAGATGAATTTTGTCACGCAGACCACGCTTGTTTATCTCCTCGGCAAGAAGTAAGGCGTAAGATGATGTTGCGGTCAGAACGGTAGATTTAAGATCAATCATCATCTGAAGCTGTTTGTCGGTATTACCCGGTCCCATGGGGATAGCCATTGCACCGAGCTTTTCACAGCCTGCCTGAAAGCCTATGCCGGCTGTCCATAAGCCATAGCCGGGAGTTATCTGGATACGGTCCTTGTTTGTAATGCCTGCGGTTTCATAGCAACGGGCAAACATTACAGCCCAGTCGTCGACATCTTTAGCTGTATAGGGAATAATAACAGGCTTTCCTGTTGTTCCCGACGATGAGTGTATACGCACAACGTCCTCATCGGGGACAGCTTGTATTCCAAGCGGATATGCATGTCTTAAATCAGCCTTGCTTGAAAAAGGAAGCTTCTCAAAATCCTCCTGACTTGACACGCCGTCAATGCCTGCTTCTCTGTAGATTTTTCCGTAATAGCTGTCGGTTTTAATAAGCCTTTTTATCTGTGCGTCAACCTGTGCCAGCTGTTTTTCATTCAGTTTCATACTGTTTTCCCTCCTCATAGCCTGCAAAAAATGCCGCTTTGTTTGTTTCAATGAATTTCTGCGGTATGCGCTTTTCAAGCTCTGCAAGTACCGTTTCCTTTTTTATACCCAGCCTGCCTGTTCCGACTGCAACGCCGAGTATTGCAATATTGAAATAACGAGATGAGCCGAACGGTTCGCAAATCTTTTTTGCATCAATTACGACACACTCGCATTTCTTTTTGAGATAGGCTATCATTTCAGTTCCGTCATAGCCCGTGTTCATGAGTGATTCCGTAACAGGCTTTACGGGAACGCTGTTTACTATTACAATGCCGTCCTGTTTCAGATAATTCAGGTTGCGCACTGCCTCGGCAGGCTCAAATGCAAGAATCATATCTGCCGTACCGTTCGGGATAAGAGGTGAATAGGCTTCGCCTATTCTAACATGGCTTGTAACAGAGCCGCCGCGCTGTGCCATGCCGATAGTTTCTGCCGAATGTACCGCACTGCCCTCGTCCATAGCAGATGCCGCAATGATTTTTGACGCAAGTACAGTTCCCTGTCCGCCGACACCGCAGATAAGTATGTTCTTATTCATCTGCTTCACCTCCTATAGCATTTACGGGGCAAATATGGCTACAGAGACCGCAACCTGTACAAAGGTTTCTGTCGATCGTAACCTTAGCGTCAGCTGTGATCAGCGCAGGGCAACCGATTTCACGGATACACTTTTTACACTGTATGCATTTATCGGAAATCTCGCATTTGGCAGTCGGCTTGGAAACAGCTATACAGGGCGACTTGAATATTATTGCCTTTACGCCCGGAAGCTCAGCACATTCCTGCACCGCTTTTACCGCAAGCTCCAAATCAAGCGGATTTACGGTTACTACCTTCTTTAAGCCGATACCCCCAAGCACCCTTGCTATGTCAACCTTATCGACTATCTGACCCATAAGGTTTCTGCCTATTCCCGGGTGAGGCTGATGTCCTGTCATTGCTGTTGTGGAATTATCAAGTATGCAAAGTATCATATCGGCGTTATTATATACCGCATTTACAACGCCCGTCATACCAGACGCAAAGAATGTGGAATCGCCGACGAAGCCGAAGCATACTCCGTCTTTATCTGTCCAGTGAAAGCCCTGTGCCATAGTTATTCCTGCACCCATGCAAAGGCAGGTATCAACCATATCGAGCGGCATTGCATTACCTAGAGTATAACAGCCTATATCGCCGCAGAAATACGCCTTTCTGCCCTTCATTGCCTGCTTTACGGCATAGAACGATGCACGGTGCGGACAGCCTGCACAAAGCACAGGCGGACGTATCGGAAGCGTCGGAGCATCAGATAAATCATAAACGCTCTTTTCATACGGTATTCCGAGAAAATCACTCAGAATAACTGCAACCTTGTCGGCGCTGTTTTCGCCGCTTGCAGGTACCTTTCCGTCGAGCTTACCGCAAACCTTCAGCTGTAAACGGTGCTTTCCCGCAAGCTTAAGCACCTGTTCTTCAATAAACGGGCTGAGTTCTTCTATACAAATAACCTCGTCAACATCTTTGAGCGCTTCAAGTACAAGCTTTTCGGGAACAGGATAAGCGGTAGCAAGCTTTATAAGCTTAATATCGGGATAGTCCTTCAGATATTCCTTTGTATAGGCATAGCTGATACCCGATGTGATTACAGCCTTTTCGGAATTTCTGCCCTCAACCGTATTTCCCGTATAATCCGAAAAATCATTTCCTATTCCGACATTACGTTTTTCTATCATAGCGTGATTTGCAAATGAAAGTCGGGGGAAGATCACCCATTTCTTTGAATCCTTTACAAAGCCCTCATATTCCTTCGGTGCTGTGTATTCCGGTGTTTCAACAGAAGCATAGGCATGACAGACACGGGTTGTAGGTCTGAACAAAACAGGGGTGTTGTATTTTTCGGAATACTCAAATGCGTCCTGTATCATTTTGTATGCTTCCTCAGGCGATGAGGGGTCAAATACGGGGATACGGCAGAAATCCGCAAATCTTCTTGTATCCTGTTCCGTCTGAGATGAAATAGGACCGGGATCGTCCGCAGACACTATTACCATACCGCCTTTGACACCGACGTAAGCCAGCGACATGAGCGGGTCAGCCGCAACATTAAGTCCTACCTGCTTCATTGTTACAAGTGTTCTCGCACCGCTGTATGCAGCAGACACCGCAACCTCCATAGCCGCTTTTTCATTTACCGACCATTCAATATGTACGCCGTCGTGAGGATATTTTGATATAGTTTCAATTATTTCGGAAGACGGTGTTCCCGGATAGCCGGAAACAAGGTTTACACCTGCC
>CAVJKI010000210.1:0-3834 GCA_963649995.1 Sodaliphilus sp. | reverse complement strand
TTATTACGCACGTCAGAAGATGCTTGAAGAAAAGGCTAAGGCTAAGAAGGCTATGAAACAGGCAGGCGAAGCCGCTCCGAGTATAATTGTCGATGACGAGGATCCCGAAAAAGAAGAAAATTCAGATGAAGATGCAAAGCCTGAGGAAACAGCAAATGCTGAATCCTCCGAAAATGCACAAGCAGAAGAAGTTAACGACGAATCGTCTGATAAAACGGAGGAATAATAATGAATCTTATAGACGGAAAAGCAGTATCGGCAAAGGTTAAAGAGCAGATTCGTGCTGAGATAGAACATGACAAGCTTGACATCGGACTTGCAGTTATAATAGTAGGTAACAATCAGGCGAGCCGTGTTTATGTCAATAACAAGAAAAAGGCGTGCGAGGTATGCGGAATAAAGTCTTATGAGTACGCTCTGCCCGAAGATACAACACAGGACGAGCTGATGGAGCTTATCGACACGCTGAATAAGGACGATAAGGTAAACGGCATACTCTGCCAGTTACCTCTGCCGAAGCACCTTGACGAAGAAAAGGTTATTGAAGCAATTTCGCCTCTTAAGGACGTTGACGCATTCAACGCTGTTAATGTCGGTAAGATCATGATAGGAAATTATGCGTTCCTGCCCTGCACACCGGCAGGCGTTATGGAGCTTATCCACAGCACAGGCGTGTCTGTTGAGGGCAAGGTGTGCGTTGTTATCGGCAGATCAAACATAGTAGGAAAGCCTATGGCTATGCTATTACTGCA
Source organism: Sodaliphilus sp. (assembly GCA_963649995.1). GTDB lineage: Bacteria > Bacillota > Clostridia > Oscillospirales > Ruminococcaceae > Ruminiclostridium_E. The sequence continues at coordinate 3,082 of CAVJKI010000210.1, read as the reverse complement.
TGAAAATGCCACAGTTACCGTCTGCCACTCCAGAACAAAAAATCTCGCAGAGGTATGCCGCAGAGCTGATATTTTGGTCAGTGCGGTCGGCAGAGCGGATTTTGTTACGGCTGATATGGTCAAGGACGGTGCGGTGGTTATTGATGTCGGAATGAACAGAAACGCTGAAAACAAGCTCTGCGGTGACGTAAAGTTTGATGAGGTCGCACCGAAGTGTTCATACATAACTCCCGTTCCCGGCGGCGTCGGACCTATGACGATAGCAATGCTGATGAAGAATACTCTTATGGCTAAGCGTATACAGGCAAAAGCATGAACAAGCAGGTAAAAAGTCCGTTCAAAAAAGCAGGGCAGGGCGGAAATAAACGTTTTCTTATAAACGCCGCAATACTTGCCGCAGGCTGTCTGCTTGTAATACTGAGAATGCCGACATGGGGAGCGGCACAGGTGGTAGTTCTTGTGCTGTTTGCGGCACTCGCCGCATTCCAGGTGGTGCTTTATTTCAAGCTGAAGTAAATTTGCGCTGTCAGCCCCGTAAAAAATACAGAAATTTAATAAACTCCTATTGACAAACCAATCATAATATGTTATGATTAAGTTACCTCATTAGGGGTTTATTTTTTGTGCCTTTTTTTAAAAAGACACCTGACCCCAGCTAAGGAAAAAGTCCGAGGCAACGAGGGAGGCTAAAGCCCTGAGGGCAAAAAAATAGGAGGTGCCGAAAGTGAGAGTTAAAATTACCCTTGCGTGTACTGAGTGCAAACAGCGCAACTACAACACCAAGAAGAACAAGAAGAACGATCCTGACAGAATTGAAATGAACAAGTACTGCAGATTCTGCAAGAAGCATACTCCACACAAGGAAACTAAGTAAGGAGGTTTATGATGGCTAAGGATGCAAGCTTGACTAAAGAAGCAGCGAAAGCGAAAAAGGCTAATGAGAAGAACAGCAAAAAAGCCGCTCTTGCCAAAAAGCCTAAGAAATCCATCGTAAAGTACTTCAAGGATTTAAAGTCCGAGTTCAAAAAGGTTGTGTGGCCAAGCAAGAAGACAGTATTCAACAACACGGTTGTTGTACTGGTTACCCTGATCGTATCAGGTATCTGTGTTTGGGGCCTTGACACTCTGTTCGCTACTCTGTTAAGATTAGCGCTCAACATGAGTTCAGCAGGCTGAGTATTATTCAAGTAGGAGGGACTGAAGAATGTCTGAGGCAAAATGGTATGTTCTCCATACCTATTTTGGTTACGAAAACAAGGTTGCCAATAATATTACAAAGGTAGTTGAAAACAACAACCTGCACCATTTAATCGAAGAAGTTATGGTTCCTACCGAAACAGAGGTTGAGGAACATGACGGAAAAACGAAAACTACTGTTCATCTGCTCTTTCCGAGTTACGTTTATGTCAAGATGGTACTTACCGATGAGTCGTGGTACATCTGCCGTAACACAAGAGGTTGCACAGGTTTCGTTGGTCCGGGATCAAAACCTACACCGCTGACAGACGAGGAGGTTAAAAACCTCGGCATTACGACTAAGGTCGCAGAGATTTCATTTGCAGTAGGCGATACGATAAAAATCATATCGGGTTCTCTTGAAGGCTTTGAAGGAACAGTTGATTCAATTGACGAAGAGAACGGTACTGCCCAGGTTACGGTTTCCATGTTCGGAAGACCTACACCCGCAACGGTAGAAATAGCCGCTGTGCAGAAAGTAGAAATTTAAGTTCTAATTGTTATTTTGGAGGTTGAGTAAAATGGCTCAGAAGGTTACAGGATTTATAAAATTACAAATTCCTGCTGGCAAAGCAACACCAGCTCCCCCGGTTGGTCCTGCATTAGGTCAGCACGGTGTAAACATCATGGCGTTCACAAAGGAATTCAATGAGCGCACAAAGAATGACGCAGGTCTTATTATCCCTGTTGTTATCACAGTTTACGCTGACAGAAGCTTTTCATTTATTACAAAGACTCCGCCTGCTGCCGTTCTTATCAAGAAGGCTTGCGGAATTGAAACAGCATCAGGCACACCCAACAAGACAAAGGTTGCTAAGATCACTAAGGCTCAGGTTCAGCAGATCGCTGAAACAAAGATGCGTGACTTAAATGCAGGTTCAATTGAAGCCGCTATGTCTATGATCGCAGGTACAGCCCGTTCAATGGGTATCGAAGTAGTTGACTAATTAAGACGGTGGGAGGATAATTTCCGTTATACCACAAGGAGGATAATGAATGAAACAAGGTAAGAAATACGTTGACAGCGTAAAGCTGATCGACAGCACTAAAGCATACGATTCAAGCGAAGCTCTTGACTTAGTTTGCCAGACTGCAAAGGCTAAGTTCGATGAAACAGTTGAGCTTCACGTTAGACTCGGTGTTGACTCACGTCACGCTGATCAGCAGGTAAGAGGCGCAGTTGTACTGCCCAACGGTACAGGTAAGACTGTTCGTACACTGGTTTTCGCTAAGGGCGATAAGATCCAGGCTGCTATCGACGCAGGCTCTGATTTCGTTGCTGACGATGATACAGTAAAGAAGATCAATGACGGTTGGATGGACTTCGACGTTGTAATCGCAACACCCGATATGATGGGTGTTGTAGGACGTTTAGGTAAGGTTCTCGGTCCCCGTGGCCTTATGCCTAACCCCAAGGCTGGTACAGTTACTCCTGATGTTGCTAAGGCAATTTCAGAAGCTAAGGCTGGTAAGATCGAATACCGTCTTGACAAGTCCAACATAATCCACTGCCCCATAGGCAAGGCATCATTCGGTAAGGAGAAGCTCGAGCAGAACTTCAACGCACTGATGGACGCTATAGTTAAGGCTAAGCCCGCCGCTGCAAAGGGTGCATATCTTAAGAGCTGCACAGTTTCTTCAACAATGGGTCCCGGCGTTAAGGTAAGCACAGCTAAGTACGGTGTTTAATTAACACGATTACGACTAACGATACAACACAAGTAAAGCCGATGAGAGATCATCGGCTTTTTTGTGCTTTCCGGCTCATTTGTATCGTTGTTGTATGGGTAAGTTTCCGACGCAACACTCGTATCAATAACCTCATAACCGCATATAAGTACAGCCC
>CAVJKI010000209.1:0-3836 GCA_963649995.1 Sodaliphilus sp. | reverse complement strand
CAACTGACAGTGATGAGCAGTTCACAAGCTATGAAGCGCAGGTGGACTACTACACCCGATATACAAACTGCCTGCTTATGTGCTTACAGGGACTTGTATCACCTGCGACACTCGGTATTGATGTCGGCAAGATGTCAAGTGCAGACGCTCAGCGAGAGAAGAAAGACGTTACGGGCAACACCCGGAACACGATAACGACAGCACTTGAAAAGGCTCTGCCGCAGCTTGTTTCTGCGGTGCTTATGACCTATGACAATATGCAGGGCAAATCTCCCGAAGAATACGAGGTAAGCGTTGATTTCGGCGAGTATGGCGCACCTGACTTTGACAGCCGTGTTGAAACGGTCGGCAAGGCCAGTACATACGGCATAATGTCGGTTGAAACGCAGGTCGAGGAGCTGTGGGGATCATCAAAAGAGGACGATTGGAAAGCCGGTGAAGTCAAGCGCATAATGCAGGAAAAGGGGCTAGCTGACGGCACAACATCTGCAGTAGGTGACGAGCTTGCTTAACTTTATTGATATTGCAAAGATATTCGAGGAGATAGAGCTTAGGCTTATCGCTTCGCTGAAACGTAATCTTTCCCGGCACAAAGCCGAAGAAGAAAAAGAAGGCTTTGAATGGTCCGCATGGCAGGCAGAAAAGCTCGAAAATATTGATAAATTCCGTAAGGAAAATACTGATATCATGGGCGAATATGTTGACGTTATCGATGAAGAAACCCGACAGCTTATGACGGAACAGTTTCACGAGGGAGAGTATATAGCGGAGCAGTCGATTGTTGAGGTGTCTGAAAACGGTGTCAATGTCCCCGACGTTCCGACACAACCTCAGCCATCCGAAGCACCGACAGCTATATCAGATGATCACTTTTTCGGCGTTAACAAACCGAAGATGGATAAACTGATGGAAGATATAACAACACTTGAAAAGACAGTTGAAACCGCCGCTGTGCGCAATATGGACGATGTTTACCGTACAACGCTGAACAGGGTACAGCTAATGATGGGCTCAGGCTCAATGACGCTGACGGAAGCTATCGACCTTGCGACAAGAGAATTTCTTGACAAGGGCATAAACTGCATTGTATATGCAGACGGCAGGCGTGTTAATATTGCCGATTATGTGCGTATGGCACTGCGTACAACGTCCACAAGGGCTAAGTTACAGGGCGAAGCTAAACGCTTTGCGGAGCTGGGCTAATCTGACAGCGTTTCAGCAGGATAAGGTAAGACTGGCACTGTCACAGCAGACGACATTTATTTTTGACAATGCCGAGCTGCTTGACAGTCCGCTCAGTTCCTACAGCATAAGCGGCGTGTCGATGTCTTTTGACAGCTCGAAGGTTATCACTTACTGCGGTGTCACTACAACACGACAGGTTTACAATATCTAAACAGATAGCGGGAATATCTGTCGGTGGCAGGAACATTGTTACAGGCTCGGCAACGTTGATTATTGGAACAGGAAAACGTGCAAAAGGGCACTGGAGGACTAGCGGGTCAGTAGCAACGGCATCAACACCGGTAAGCGGTGTTCCGTATGCTTCTGACTTGGCTGCTTGCGTTTTAACGGCTACAGTGGTAAATACTGATGGCGGAATAGTGCAGGATAGCGTTCCATTAAATAAAGACGAGTATTATACATTGTCGTGTTGGGTAAGAAATTCGAGTGCTAAGAGCGTAAAATGTGTTCTTCAGCCTTTTTGGAAAACGAGCACAGATGCAAGCGGAAGAAAAACTTTTACATTGAGTGCTTCTTCTGACTGGCAACGATTGAGTTTTACATCAACCAAAAAGCCTGCTGAGAATGACAATTATTCGGCAGGATATGTATATATAAACGCTGATACTGTGGGCACAAGTATACAGATATGTGGGGTAAAACTGGAAACAGGAACTAAAGCAACTGACTGGTCGCCTGCCCCAGAAGACGTTGAAAGTAATATCGCAGAAGTAAAACAAACCGCTGATAAAATATCATGGCTCGTAAAAAGCGGTACGAGCGCTTCGAGCATGACATTGACAAGCGAGGCTTTGAAGATTATTGCGAATACCGAAATCAAAGGCGATGTAATTGTTGGCGGAGTAATAAAGAGCGCTAATTACTCGGAGTTTATCAGAGGATCAAAATGGGATTTGAGCAATGGAGCTTTTTATGCACAAAGTAGTACAGGGCTGATAACACTATCAGACGGACAAATAAATATCGAATTGCTGGAAAACGGAAACCGTACTGCAACTACAACATCAATCTATCCGCTTTTCGGAGGTACAGCTATCAGTAATAGTCTCGGAGAACTGTATTTAATAGCAGAATCCAGATGGAGTGCGGCTCTGCAAAAAAACCATGATTGCTATGTAATGTTTAATGAAAGTGGAATGGTGACAGCAAATGGCTCGTATACAAATAGCCGAGATACTGATGGTAATATTGTACGACTTGTAGCACTAACAACATCGAATCACTTTCACGTTGGAAGTATTGATATTTCGGGTACAACACGACTAATATGCGGCAACGGTAACAAAATAGAGTTCAGCCGTCCGAATGGTACTAATGCAATTACACCAATGGCATCGTTATCATATAGCAGCGCTACAGTTAGATTGTATATGCCCTTGCATTTTAACTTGGGCACCGATGAAACTCATGCGTGTGTGCGTCAGCAAACAACCGGAGTTACTAGCGCCGATTTTATAAAAATCGGAAACAGCACGCAATCCTTGCAACTGATAGGAACTGCTATCACCTCGACAAAGGCTATCACTACATCGTCAGATGCTCGTGTGAAAAATCACATAGCCGCCCTGCCGAGCGGTTCTGAAAAACTGTTTGATTGTCTTGACGGAAAATCATTTTTCTATAACGGAGACACTTCAACTGCTAGAAATTATGGCTTTATTGCACAAGAAGTTTTATCCGCTTTGCAAAAATGCGGGCTTACGACAAACGATTTTGCAGGTTTCTGCGATATACACGGTGACGGTAGCCAGTACGCCCTGGCTTATGAACAGTTCATCCCCATTATGTGGAATGAAATAAAAAGATTAAGAAAAGCGCTAAGGAAGCGTTAATAGGTATCGGTGCAGATGTTACAGGTTGGATGTATGTCAAGGATTTAAAGGCGGAATAAGATGGGAATCCCCCGGCGGAGTTACAAGGCTCTGTCGGGGGATTTTTTTGTTATAAAACGTGTAAAAATCGTGTAGGGTAAAAAATAAACCGCATAAAAATGCGGTTTGAAAGAAATATGGTCGAGGTGACAGGACTCGAACCTGCGGCATCCTGCTCCCAAAGCAGGCGCGCTACCACCTGCGCTACACCTCGTTACTTTATATTAAAATATTAAAAATTTATTTATTATCTGTTATATTCCCTGCTATTCCCTGCTTTGCTTGCCCTCTTGCGGTGACTGTAATTTCTTCGGCTCAATACTGAGCCTTGACATTCCGACCGCTGCGCCAAAAAACTGTTCGCTTCTTCTGCCGCTGGCAACGCTCACGCTTTTCGCCCAAAGCAGGTGCACTACCACCTGTGCTACACCTTGATACTACTATTGTTTAAATTCAGCTTAAATATTATAACACACCAAAATCCTATTGTCAACCGCTTCAATCTTTGCTTTCAATTTTTGATTGTTGGTTTGTCAATGATGTGTTACAAAAAAATTAAAAACTTGGCAGGTAGGTAAGCAAGCTTTAACAACAAAAGCAGGAGTTTTCCAATCAAGAGGACGGCTAGGGAAATTGTTGTATTTCCTGTTGTGAACAGCAAGTTGTTTTTTGAAATCTTCAAATATGTAAAAGGTATGGGTAGTGTAGAAATACTCATTA
>CAVJKI010000208.1:0-3845 GCA_963649995.1 Sodaliphilus sp. | reverse complement strand
CATCTTCCAGATAATTCTGGTCATTTCGTCGCCGTCCATCTCAACGATGGGGGTAGTCATTTGAATTTTTGCCATGTTATAGCCTTTCCTTTCGGTATTACTTGTTATGCTTTGTGTAATTAAGCAGTCCGCCTGCAAGCATCATGCCCTTGCCACGCTCGGACAGGTCGCAGGTAACTTCATATTCTGTACCCTTTGTTATATTCTTAACGGTTATCTTAGTACCGTTTTCTATTGCATTTCTGATTGCGGGAAGCTCAAGAACATCATCACGGTCGATCTTGTCGTAATCAGCCTCGTTTACAAAGCACAGGGGAAGAATACCGTTATTGATAAGATTCTGTCTGTGGATACGGGCAAATGATTTGCAGATTATAGCTTTTACGCCGAGGTAGAGGGGAGCAAGTGCGGCGTGTTCTCTTGACGAGCCCTGACCGTAGTTTGCACCGCCGACAATAATGTTCTGACCGAGTTCCTTTGCTCTTGTCGGGAATGTTTCGTCACATACTGTAAAGCAGTATTGTGAAATTGCGGGGATATTTGAACGCAGAGGTAATATCTTTGCGCCGGCAGGCATAATATGGTCTGTAGTGATATTGTCGCCTACCTTGAGAGAAACCTCAGCCTTAATGTCTTCTGCAAGAGGAACGTTAACGGGGAAGGGCTTTATGTTAGGTCCTCTGAGAACTTCAACATTGGGAGCTTCTTCGGGAGATGCGGGAGGAACTACCATGTTGTCGTTTATAAGGAACTTCTCAGGCATTACATAAGGAGGCATATCGCCTGCAAGTCTTGGATCTGTGAATACACCTGTCAGCGCTGAGATAGCGGCTGTTTCGGGAGAAACAAGGTAGATCTGACCGTCCTTTGTTCCGCTTCTTCCAAGGAAGTTTCTGTTGAAGGTACGCAGTGAGATACCCTTTGAGTTGGGTGACTGTCCCATGCCTATGCACGGACCGCAGGCACTTTCGAGTATTCTTGCACCGGCACTGATGAGGATCGATAATGCGCCGCAGTCAGCGAGCATATTGAACACCTGCTTTGAGCCGGGTGCGATTGAAAGGCTGACATCGGGGTGAACAGTCTTACCCTTTAATATATGAGCAACCTTCAGCATATCCTGTAAAGAGGAGTTGGTACATGAGCCGATACATACCTGATCTATTTTTATAGCACCGATCTCTTTTACGGTCTTTACGTTGTCGGGGCTGTGAGGACAAGCCGCCATGGGAACAAGCTCCGAGAGGTCGATGTTGATCTCCTCGTCATATACGGCATCGGGATCTGCGCTGAGAGCTACAAAGTCTTCTTCACGGTCCTGCGCTTTAAGGAAAGCAAGAGTTGTTTCATCGGAGGGGAATATAGATGTTGTTGCACCGAGTTCCGCACCCATGTTTGTGATAGTGGCACGTTCGGGAACGCTGAGGCTCTTTACGCCTTCGCCGCAGTACTCGATTACCTTACCGACACCGCCCTTTACGGACATTATCTGGAGTACCTTTAAGATAACGTCTTTTGCGGATACCCAGTCATTAAGCTTGCCTGTAAGGTTTACCTTTACAACCTTGGGCATTGTTATGTAATAAGCGCCGCCGCCCATTGCAACTGCAACGTCAAGTCCGCCCGCACCCATAGCAAGCATACCTATACCGCCGCCTGTGGGGGTATGGCTGTCAGAGCCGATAAGTGTCTTGCCGGGCTTGCCGAAACGTTCAAGGTGTACCTGGTGGCAGATACCGTTACCGGGACGTGAGAAGTATATGCCGTGCTTCTTTGCAACACTGCCTATATATCTGTGGTCATCGGCGTTTTCAAAGCCGGACTGGAGTGTATTGTGGTCGATGTAAGCGAGTGAACGCTCTGTTTTTACTCTGTCTATGCCCATAGCCTCAAACTGGAGATATGCCATAGTACCTGTAGCGTCCTGCGTCAGGGTCTGATCAATGCGAAGACCTATCTCTGTGCCTTTAATCATTTCGCCGTCGATTATGTGGCTTTTTATGATTTTTTCGGTAAGGGTAAGTCCCTTGCTTTCATTGTTTCCCATTTTTTGTCCTCCTGAAAAAAAGATTACAGTTAATTATACATTATATCAAAGTAAAAGTCAAGAATTTGCGCTGAGTTATGAAAGTCGGACGGGCGTAAAATTGCAGATTTTCTTTGTCAATATTGCACAAGCAAGGAGATGATTTATTATCGGATTTATAGAAAAATCTTTTGTGACAGCTTAAATTCTATGAAAATTGAGGAAAACAGTTTGTTTTATTTGACTTCAACTGTGGAGATATTGTATAATTCTCTGTATCCGCATATTGCGGAAAGTTTTACGAGGCGTATTTATTGCGTACTTACCCGAAAGGAAAATATATGTCCGTAAAAAAGTTTAAGATGATAATTTCGCTCGTTATTGCAGTTGCAATTGTTTCAAGCGGCTGCGGAAGGGCGCCTGCACTTGATAACGAACAGTCGGGAGCAGGAAGTAATATAATAAGCGGTGTTCCCGTTACAGAAAATAATATAAAGCCTGCGCTGAGCATACCTGAGCAGACAGGTTCGCATAATACAACAACTACTAAAAAGAAAGCTGACGCTTCGCCGAAGGAAGATACTTCTTCCGATGCGCCGATTGCCGATTCATCATACGACGAGCCTTCTGCACCGAATACAGAGCCGTCTTCCGTTGAGATTGTTACCACGACAACCTCAACAACAAAGCGTGCGACAACAAGCACGCCGAAGAAGGACAACAGCGTGCCTGCGCCATCGGATAACCTGGCGGTAAACAGCTACACTGCGCTGAATTATGATGTGGTCAGAGGTGTGTGGATCTCGTATTTTGAGCTATATCCCATATTGACAGGTAAGAGCAAATCACAGTTCAGAAGCGGAATAGGCGAGTATTACGACAACTGTCTGTCGCTCGGCATAAATACGGTTTATGTTCATGTCAGACCCTACGGCGACGCTATATATAAATCGGACTACTATCCCTGGTCGAAATATTGCACGGGGTATATAGGACAGGATCCGGGCTATGATCCGCTTGATGTTATGATCGAAGAAGCTCATGCCAGAGGAATTTCTTTTCAGGCATGGGTTAATCCTTTGCGTTGCTATCAGGAAGATGATGCACCTTATGTAAGCACTGCATATAAGACAGGGCAGTGGTATGATACAAAAGACGGAGATTACATAGTTAAGGTTAGCTCATATTGGTGGCTTAATCCCGCTTACAAAGAAGTAACAGACCTTATTGCAAATGGTGCTGCCGAGCTTGTGTCAAAATATGATGTTGACGGCGTTCATATTGACGACTATTTTTACCCTACTACCGAATCATACTTTGACAGCATTGCGTTCAATGCTTCGTCTTACAGCAGTTTATCACAGTTCAGACTGGATAATTGCAGTCGTATGGTAGCAGGTATGTACAATGCCGTAAAATCACATAACCCGACGGCTGTATTCGGAGTAAGCGCACAGGGTAATGTTACAAATAACGAAACACAGCTGTATGCGGATGTTGAGAAGTGGTCAAAGGAAAGCGGCTATGTCGATTATATGGCACCGCAGATATACTATGGCTTTGATAACAGCGGACAACCGTTTGACAAAGTGGTTGAGCAATGGGATAAAATGCTCAGCGGTACTGGAAAATCGCTTATACCCGGACTTGCGGTATATAAAATAGGTACAGAGGACGCATGGGCGGGCGACGGCAGATACGAATGGGAAAATGACAGTGAAATCATAAAAAGACAGATAATAAAATCACAGAAGATGTCAAATTACGGCGGCGTTATACTTTACAGTTATCAGTTCATTTTTGAACCGGACAGCGATGT
>CAVJKI010000207.1:1090-3850 GCA_963649995.1 Sodaliphilus sp. | reverse complement strand
TTGCATGGAACAGCAGTGCGGTCGATATGAGTATAAGCGCTGTTGCCGCAGAAAGACAAATCAGCACCGAATATTACAGTAGCAAAAAGTTTACGGCGATGTGCGATACTGCGGCAAAGCTTGATTATATATCAAAGACAGAATCGAGATATTCCAAAGTGTACGCATTTACAACAGGCAATTTCAATGATACGCCGTATCTTGTGGGTAAGGGCGACGGAGAAAGAAAGGATATTGCCGACAGTATGATGATAATAAACGGCACTGCTTATCGCAGTGCAGACTTCAATATAAACGGAGTCGGCAGTATAACTGTAGGAATATATAAGAGATAAAGGAAAGGAATGAGTGAATGAACGGAATAGTAGCAGTCGTAGGACGGCCTAATGTCGGTAAATCAACACTCTTTAACCGTATTGTCGGCAAGAGAATGTCAATTGTAGACGATACACCGGGCGTTACCCGTGACAGAATATATGCAAAAGCAGAGTGGCTCGGCAAGGAGTTTATGCTTGTTGATACAGGCGGTATCGAGCCTGACAGCAAGGATATAATTCTTTCTCAGATGAGAATGCAGGCTCAGCTTGCAATAGACAAGGCTGATGTAATAATATTCGTTACCGATGTTACATCGGGCGTTACCGCGAATGACGCAGATGTTGCAGCTATGCTTCAGAAAAGCGGCAAGCCTGTTGTACTGTGTGTAAACAAGTGTGACGGAATAGGCGAAGTACCGCCCGATTTCTACGAGTTCTATAATCTGGGGCTTGGCGACCCTATTGCGGTATCGTCGGTACACGGTCACGGCACAGGCGATCTGCTTGACGCAGTGTTTGAGAATATGCCTGAGGAAAATCCTCAGCGTGAATACTCCGAGGACGCTATCAAGGTAGCGGTCATAGGTAAGCCGAATGCAGGTAAATCGTCGCTTGTCAATAAAATAGCGGGCGAGCAGAGAATGATAGTATCAAATATCGCAGGCACTACCCGTGACGCTGTTGATACAGTCATTGAGCGTGACGGTCAGGAATATGTGCTTATAGACACGGCAGGTATCCGCCGTAAGTCAAAGGTAAACGAGCAGATAGAAAAGTACAGTGTACTGCGTGCATATATGGCAGTTGACAGAGCTGATGTCTGCGTTATCATGATAGACGCTACGGAGGGCTTTACAGAGCAGGACAGCAAGGTTGCAGGCTATGCCCACGAACAGGGCAAGGCAAGCGTAATTGCGATAAACAAGTGGGACGCTGTTGAAAAAGACGGCAAGACAATGCAGGAGTTCACAAAGAAGCTTGAGGTTGACTTCTCGTTTATGTCTTATGCGCCTTTCGTGTTCATTTCGGCGCTTACGGGTCAGAGAGTTGACAAGCTTTTTGAACAGATAAAGTACACCTATTCTCAGAATATCAGACGTATCTCGACAGGTACGCTCAACGATATGCTCGGCTATGCTACTGCGAGAGTTCAGCCGCCGTCTGACAAGGGCAAGCGCCTTAAGCTGTATTATATGACCCAGGCATCGGCAAAGCCCCCGACGTTCGTTATATTCTGTAACGACAAAGAGCTTTTCCACTATTCTTATCAGAGATACATCGAAAATCAGATAAGAGAGAGCTTTGGGCTTGACGGAACACCTATAAAAATAATTGCAAGAGAACGAGGAGAATAACGGATAATGATATATCTGTGCTATGCGATAATGATCATAGTACCGTATCTGCTTTGCGGAATCAACAGCGCTATAATCGTTACAAAGATAAAAACGGGAGAAGATATAAGAACGCTCGGAAGCGGAAATGCGGGACTTACGAACACACTGAGAACGCAGGGCAAGCTGGCGGCACTTTTTGTGCTGTTGGGCGATGTGCTTAAAGGCGTTCTGTCAATACTGATTGTCAGATTTTCATTCTTGTTGCTGGCAGGTATTGATACGTCAAATCCCGAAAATATGATGACGTATGTTGGATTTGCGGCGGCTGTGGCGGCGATAGTAGGTCATGTATTCCCGATATATTTCGGCTTCAAGGGCGGCAAGGGAATACTGGTATCCGTTGCGGTGCTTATGACAGTTGAATGGATCCCTGCGTGCATACTGCTCGGAATTTTTCTGGTAGTAGTGGCTATTACAAGATATGTTTCATTAGGCTCTTGCATTGCGGCGGTGTTATATCCTGTTACTATATTGATATACAGCATGGCGGTAGGCGACCCTTGCGTGTGGATAAACGTTGTGTTATCTGCGCTTATATGTGTGCTGATACTGTTCATGCACAGAGGAAATTTAGTAAGACTGAAAAATCACACTGAAAAGAAGCTTGGACAGAAGTCATAACAGAAAGAAGGAATAACAATGGCAAAGATAACTATACTAGGCTGCGGTTTCGGTACTGCGCTCGCTATAATGTGGGACAAGCATGGACATAATGTAACGGCATGGTCGAAATATAAAGAGGAAATAGACGCAATACTGAACGACGGCGAACATAAAAAGCTTTTGCCCGGAGTAATTGTACCGCCGACGATAGGGCTTACAACGGATTTAAGCTGTGCAGGTGACTGCGATATACTTGTATTTGCGATTCCTTCAAAGTTTGTGCGTGAGGTAGTACAGGAAGTAAAGCCTTACGTCAAAAAGGACACTATAGTTGTAAATGTCGGCAAGGGCTTTGAAGAAAAAACGGACAAGCGTTTATCAGAGGTACTTAAAGAGGAGCTTCCCGAAAACCGTGTTGCGGTACTGACAGGTCCTTCTCATGC
>CAVJKI010000207.1:0-1080 GCA_963649995.1 Sodaliphilus sp. | reverse complement strand
GGTGTCATCGGAAGATGCCGACTGCATGGCTTATCTTCAGGAAACATTACAGAACGACCGTTTCAGAATATACAGGAACAGCGACCTTATCGGCTGTGAGCTTGGCGGAGCATTGAAAAACCCCATAGCCCTCTGCTGCGGAATAGTAGAAGGTATGGGGCTTGGAGATAATACGATTGCCGCACTTATGACAAGAGGTCTTGCGGAAATTACACGTCTGGGCGTGGCTATGGGCGGCAAAAGAGAGACTTTCAACGGACTGTCGGGCGTTGGCGACCTGATAGTTACCTGCACATCTTCACATTCAAGAAATCACCGTGCGGGACTTCTGATAGGTCAGGGTATACCTGCCGACGAGGCAGTAAAGCAGGTCGGTACGGTAGAGGGCTATCAGTGTGCAAAGATAGCTTACGCTATAGCCCGTGAGCATAATGTACAGGTGCCGATAATCGAACAGCTTTGCGAGGTGTGCTACAACGGACAAAGCCCGCTTGAGGCTGTTTCAAAGCTTATGGGCAGACCGAGCAAGGCAGAGGAAGAAATATTCTGATCTATACTGCCTTTCTTGCTTCATTGTCGCTGTATGTGAGTTTTTCGACAGAACATGAACGGCGTATTACGGCTTTCGCTTTTTTTGCGAGAGCCGATTTTATTTTGTCTTTTACAGCGTCGATAAGAAACATTCCTGCCATGCATAAAAACGGCGTAAGTATAAGGTAAACCATTAAAAATTCCATGTTTATTTCCTTTCTCCGTGGGGCTTTATTTATCTTGTGAGGTAATAATAACATATATACTGTCCTAAAAAACGGACAGTGGCGGCGGCGAGTCGCCACCCACAATTCCGCCTTTGAAAATGGCGGCGGTTGGAGTAGGTTAGTCAAACGGCGGGCGGCAGTGTGCCGCTTCAAATTCCGCCTTTGGAAATGTTGTGGGTAGGCGGGTGTCGGCAAAACGGCGGGCGGTAATGTTGGCTGGTTGGTATCGGAAAGGAAAGACGGTGGTACTTTTATTATGTAGGATCGATTAATAGCTGTGGTGCAACGGGCGGGGCGAGCCGCCCCTACGAAGATATTGGGG
>CAVJKI010000206.1:0-3969 GCA_963649995.1 Sodaliphilus sp. | reverse complement strand
CCTGATACACTTATTACAGACAGTGAGACAAGGGAGAAACTTGTATTACTGCAAACTCTCAAAGATGCTAATACTGTAGCGTATATACATGGAGAAGTTAATCTCACTAATAAAACTAAAATTGAAAAAGAAATTGATAATGAAATGAATATTGCAAGAGCAGATTACATAGTTGTCGGGAATAACGCAACATCTGACTATGCATATAAAGTTTTGGGTGGAGATAAAAATGCAGCAGTTCCGTCATCTTTTTCAAGAAAGCTAAAGTTAAATTCAATCGGACTTGATGTTGTCGTTGTACAGAGAGCGCTAGAAGTACTTGGGTATTATGAACCACTTGTAGGATACAATTACGGAACATTTGACGGAAATACATTGGAAGCAGCCAGTTCTTTTTCATATTTGCTCTCTAAGGAAAATAATGAAATGGTTTTTGACAACACTTCGTTCAATGTGCTTTTTCAGGCAGCTAATTTAAGTGAAAGAACTTATGAAAGCATGTCAGAACTTAATAAAAGCAGAATCACTCATGATGAGGTGGTGATGTGGACTGCAGCAAAGGTTGGAGGCACGACAGACAGAAATAGCAACAAAATAGTACAAGGCGGTGTCAGTTATAAAGATAAAGAGAAGAAAATCAGATATGACGGTTATGCCGATATATTAAAAGATATACCAAACACAGGAACTTTTTTATGGGAGGTTAAACCGGATAAGAACAGATATTTTATAGGTCAAGCAATCGGAATAAAGCAGATTCAGCGATATTTAGATGCCGGAAATAATCCTAATATTCAACAAAATTTTACCAAGCCATTGATGGTTGGTTATTATGTTGAAGAGTATGCTTTTATGTCTTTTGATGGGTATTATATTGATGTAAGAACTCCAACCAAGAATGGCTATGGAAGAGGTTTTATATTATACAATAAAAACAAAGTAAAAGGCGAACATCAGAATATTATTGAAACTTCGCCTATAGAAGTTAAAGCTAAAGACTATGAATACAAAATGTCATATAATTACAGCTACAGTAATGATGCATTGGGTTCAGTTGTTGTGTTAGGCGTTGTAATTGTTGCGGGAGTTGTATGTGTGGCATTAGCTCCTGCAACGGGCGGAGCTTCTTTGATAGTGCCGTTAGCAGGTTGTGTGTAAAGAAAGGGAAAAATATGAAAATAGAATATCATTCAACAACATTGGTAAGCATTTTAGGATATGGACTTGATAATGCCTTTCGTGAGCAATTGCCTGATAAGATTTCCGCAGTATGCAGTAAGAAAGTAAAGCTTTTGCAGTTTTATACGGAATTTTTCGGAGAGGACGGCAATTATCTTTTTGAGAAAGACGGAGTATATTATTATCCGCTAACGGTGGTTTATTACGGCGACAGCTGGGAAACAAAATGGATCTCGTGGACTGTTGATATGAATGCTAATGACAGTGAGCTTTATTACGCCGGTCGGGAAAATATTTATATGGAATTAATACCGTTCGGATTGAATTATAATGATGGAATTGAGTTCAATGTATGTAAGGACGAAGAAATCGACAAAAATTTCAGAGAGATGATAAAGGGAAAAAATCTGTATTATAATCTGAGGGGGCATTATTACATGGTTGTTCTTACAGCCTGTGATAAACGCTGTCTGAATAAAATAAATCAGATTTTTATGGACGCACTTGCTTTGCAGATTGAAACTCAGCTTGACGAGCTTGTCGGGGGTAAAATACCGAGAAAGGATTTCTTCTTTGAAGCAGACGCCGATGTGTTGGAAAAAGATTATGCAATATGCGGAGATAAACGGTATTTAGCGTTGCTGTATATATATAACGGAAATGCTGTTACATTGAGCGTATGCTGGAAGGGCGAATATGACGTTACAGATGATATTGAGCGTGATGAGGTAAAGTTTGAGCTGTGCGAGTGGCATCCGACACAGATAATTTCAGATTTTAACGGTATACGGAACTTTGTTTACGAATATTGTCCTAAGCTGAGACCTGCGGAATAATCCGAAAAACAAGGCAGAGTCACGGGGTAAAAGCCGTGGCGGGTGTCTTTGAAAATAAAACGGTTGAATGTTATAAAAGAATACAGCCTGAGAAGTGCGGTGTTGCTTTTCAGGCTGTGATTTTTTCAGACGGTAAGCTTTCCTTTTGTGCCTTTCGGTGTAAGGCGGTAGTGGGGCTTTTCCTCGCAGAACATTTTCCAGCGGAGAATGTCATCGGTGAAGATCCCGACGGCGGAAAGGAAAAACCAGAGTACAGTAAACAGCAGGCATATCTGACCGAGGAGATTGAAAGGGAGCTGTTCATAATTCCAGACCTTCCAGTCAAGCCAGAGGTTGACGATACAGCCGCAGATAAATTCAAGTACCGTTATTATTCCCGATGATACCGCCATCTGAGCGGGGAGGGAAAGGTCGAATTTCTCGTTTATACCGCCGACAAGCAGAAAACAGATTCCGCCTAAAATGAACATTGTCCAGTGGCTGTTGCCTCGGAACAGCAGTTCGACTATCGTGTACGCTCCGCCGCCGAAGCAGAAAAGCATGAACAGCTTCATTGGCAGACAGATTTTATAATTCATGATCACACCTTGCCTTTCGGATCGTTTGTACTTATTTTTCTCCGCAACGGTCAAATTATGCAGATAAGGCAGAATAAGTGCATATAATCTTTGTGAGGTGTAATCTCAGAGAAAAAAGCGGAGGTTATTTTTATGGGCGTTTTAAAGAGAATTACGGCGATTATTATTGCGGCGGCGATTGCGCTCGGAGTTTCGGCTACGGCGTTTTCCGAGGGAGATGTGAGCGAGGTTACGGGTATAGCAAAGGCGGCGGTTGTAACCGAGGTGTCTACAGGGCAGGTGCTGTATGAATATAACTCGCACGAAAGACTGCCGATGGCATCGGTCACTAAGCTTATGTGCCTGCTTATATGGGCGGAGGAAATGGAAAAGGGTACGTTTGACATGGATACCGTTATAACCGCAACGGCAAGAGCGAACGCCATGGACGGCTCGGTAATATGGCTGAATGTCGGGGAAGAAATGTCGGCTTACGATATGATACGCTCGGTAGTAATAGCCTCGGCAAATGACGCCTGTGTGGCGGTATGCGAATATATAGCGGGAACTGAGGAAATGTTTGTAGAGCTGATGAACAAGCGGGCGCAGGAGCTTGGCATGAGCGATACGCATTATGATAACTGCGTCGGTTTTGACAGCGACACGCACTATACTTCCGCTTATGACACGGCACTGCTTAGTGCGGCAGTATCGGAATATGACTGCTATAACGAGTTTTTCAACACAAGGCTTGACTATGTCCGTGAGGGAGAGAGGCAGACGCAGCTGCTCAATACAAACAAGCTTATGCAACGCTATGACGGCATTATCGGAGGAAAAACAGGAACTACGGACAAGGCGGGGTGCTGTCTTGCCGTATGGGCAAAGCGGGGTAATATGACGCTTTGTGCGGTGGCTCTTGGCTGTAAGGAAAGCGAACAGAGATTCACGGCGTGCGAAAATCTGCTTGACTACGGTTTTTCGGGATTTGAGCTGTACAGAACGGCTGTAGGCTCTGATGTGTTACAGCCGATCAATGTCACGGAGGGACTTGAAAAGCAGGTAGATGTAAGGGTGAAAAGGCTCAGTACAATTGTAATTCCGAGAGGAAGGGCAAAAGCGATAGAATACACGCATACCGTTGTTGACAGCCTATCTGCACCTGTTGAATACGGTAAAAAGGTGGGAGAGGTCAGGGCAGCTCTTGACGGTGAAGAAATTTTTTACAGTGATATTGTGACGACCAAAGAGGTTGGTGAGCTGAATTTTTTCAGCAGTTTGATGATAGTTATAAGGCGATTTTTCTCAATGTAGGAAGACAGCCCCGTGCGGTTTGCGCGGCTCTTCTTCGAATTTTGTGTAAACACACTTTAACGGTACAAGAATCAGAATTTATA
>CAVJKI010000205.1:0-3982 GCA_963649995.1 Sodaliphilus sp. | reverse complement strand
CACCTACATCGAGCCTCTGAATCTCGACAGACTTACTCAGATCATCGACAAGGAACGTCCCGATGCACTTCTGCCGAACCTCGGCGGTCAGTCAGGTCTTAACCTCTGCTCTGAGCTTGACAAGGCAGGCGTACTGAAAAAGTACAATGTTCAGGTAATCGGCGTTCAGGTTGACGCTATTGAGCGCGGCGAGGATCGTATCGAGTTCAAGAACGCAATGAAGGAGCTCGGTATCGGTATGCCGAGAAGTGAGGTAGCTTACTCCGTTGATGAAGCTGTAAAGATAGCCGAGGAGCTCAGATACCCTGTTGTTCTTCGTCCTGCCTATACAATGGGCGGTGCCGGCGGCGGTATGGTATACAACATCGATGAACTCAAGGTCGTATGCGAAAGAGGCTTGCAGGCTTCACTTGTGCATCAGGTTCTTGTAGAAGAATGTATCTTCGGCTGGGAAGAGCTTGAGCTTGAGGTTGTCCGTGATGCTGACAACAACAAGATCACCGTTTGCTTTATCGAAAACATCGACCCTATCGGTGTGCATACAGGTGACTCATTCTGCTCCGCTCCTATGCTGACTATTCCAGAAGACGTTCAGAAAGAGCTTCAGGAAATGTCCTACCGTATTATTGAATCTATAGAGGTTATCGGCGGCTGCAACTGTCAGTTTGCCCGTGATCCCGAAACAGGACGTATTGTTGTTATCGAAATAAATCCCAGAACATCACGTTCTTCCGCTCTTGCGTCAAAGGCTACAGGCTTCCCTATCGCCTTTGTTTCCGCTCTTCTTGCCTGCGGTCTTACGCTTAAGGATATCCCCTGCGGCAAGTACGGCACACTCGACAAGTATTACCCCGATGGCGATTATGTCGTAATCAAGTTTGCACGCTGGGCATTTGAAAAGTTCAAGGGTGCTGAGGATAAGCTCGGAACACAGATGAGAGCTGTCGGCGAAGTAATGAGCATCGGCAAGACTTATAAAGAGGTTTTCCAGAAGGCTATACGTTCACTTGAAAAGGACAGATACGGTCTCGGTTTTGCAAAGAACTTCCACGACATGACAAAGGAAGAGCTTTTAGCACAGCTCAGATATCCCACAAGTGAAAGACAGTTTGTTATATATGAAGCTCTGCGTAAGGGTGCAACCATTGAAGAGATCCACGCCCTTACAAAGATAAAGGACTGGTTCTTACAGCAGATGAAAGAGCTTGTTGACGAGGAAGAAACTCTGCTTAAGCTCAAAGGCAGTGTTCCCGAAAAGGCTGTACTTAAACAGGCTAAGCTTGACGGCTTCTCAGATCGTTATTTAAGCTCACTCCTTGAAGTTACCGAGGAAGAAATCAGAAATGCCCGTATCAGCTTCGGCATTAAGGAAGCATGGGAAGGCGTTCATGTAAGCGGTACGGAAAATGCGGCTTACTACTACTCTACTTATCACCTCGACGAGGATAAAAGCCCTGTCAGCGACAAGCCTAAGATAATGATCCTCGGCGGCGGTCCTAACAGAATAGGTCAAGGCATCGAGTTTGACTACTGCTGTGTTCATGCGGCACTGGCACTTAAAAAGCTCGGCTTTGAATCGATCATCGTAAACTGCAACCCCGAAACCGTTTCAACCGACTATGATACATCCGATAAGCTCTACTTTGAGCCGCTTACGCTTGAAGATGTTCTTTCGATACACGACAAGGAAAAGCCGCTCGGCGTTATCGCTCAGTTCGGCGGACAGACGCCGCTTAACCTTGCAAGCGACCTTAAGAAGTACGGCGTAAACATTCTCGGTACAACTCCCGAAACGATCGACCTTGCAGAGGACAGAGATCACTTCCGTGCAATGATGGACAAGCTCGGAATCCCCATGCCCGAATCGGGAATGGCTGTAAATGTAGACGAAGCGCTTGAAATTGCAAACCGCATCGGCTACCCCGTTATGGTTCGTCCCTCATACGTTCTCGGCGGCAGAGGTATGGAGATCGTTCACGATGACGAGATGATGAAGGTTTATATGTCTGCGGCAGTAGGCGTAACTCCCGACAGACCTATACTGATAGACCGCTTCCTGCACCACGCTACAGAGTGCGAAGCAGACGCTATCTCCGACGGCAAGAATTGCTTTGTTCCTGCTGTTATGGAGCATATCGAGCTTGCAGGTGTTCACTCCGGTGACTCTGCTTGTATCCTGCCCTCTATGAATCTTACAGAAAAGCAGGTTGCAACGATCAAGGATTATACAAAGAAGATCGCAGTTGAAATGAACGTATGCGGTCTTATGAATATGCAGTACGCAATTGAAGACGATACTGTTTACGTTCTTGAAGCAAACCCCAGAGCGTCCCGTACAGTACCGCTTGTATCAAAGGTATGCAATATCAACATGGTACAGCTTGCTACCCAGATAATCACATCTTCACTGACAGGCAAGCCCTCACCCGTACCTGAGCTTCACGACAAGGTGATCAATCACTACGGCGTAAAGGAAGCGGTATTCCCGTTCAATATGTTCCAGGAGGTCGATCCTGTCCTCGGTCCGGAAATGCGTTCTACAGGTGAAGTTCTCGGCATTGCCAATACATTCGGTGAGGCTTATTACAAGGCGCAGGAAGCTACACAGGTAAAACTTCCTCTTGAAGGTACAGTCCTCCTCAGTGTATGCGACAGAGATAAGCCCGAACTGCTTGAAATCGCAAAGTCATTCAGCGAGCTCGGTTACCGTATTCTTGCAACAGGCAAGAGCTATGAAATGATAAAGGAAGCAGGCATTACCGCTGAGCGTATCAACAAGATGTATGAGGGCAGACCGAATATCACCGACGCTATTGCAAACGGCGATATCCAGCTTATCATAAACACTCCTGCCGGTAAGACAAGTGTAAGTGACGACAGCTATATCCGTAAATCAGCTATCAGACATAAGGTTCCTTATATCACAACAATGGCAGCCGCTAAGGCAAGCATTGAGGGTATAAAGTCACTCAAGATAAATAAACACTTCGGCGTAAAATCCATTCAGGCGCACCACGCAGATATAAAGTAATATTGCCGTTGCGCTGATAAATAACGCTGTAAATAACAAATGATCCTTTCATGGTTAAGTACAGCAGAATTTTGTTGAATAAAAAGCTATAATTAATTTACAGATTACTTTTAAGCAAATACCGAATTATCTATTCGATATTTGCTCAGTCTGTCGAAAAAGCCCTGCCTGTAAAAAATACAAGCAGGGCTTTGATAATCACACATTAACTACAGACTGTTGCGATGAGCTTCTGATTTTCCTTGATGAATAAATCGCCGTACATCTGTATTTCAGCCTTAACTTATCGGCAATAAGCGCTACAAATTCGGAATTGGTGGGCTTACCTCTTGATGTATGGATAGTATAACCGAAGTATCCGTTCAACGTATCTACATCTCCCCTATCCCATGCAATTTCTATTGCATGACGTATTGCACGTTCAACTCTTGACGGAGTTGTATCATACATACGGGCAACCGTTGGATAAAGAAGCTTTGTGATACAGTTTATCATGTCGGGATCTTCTACAGAAAGCATTATAGCCGTTCTCAGATAATGATAACCCTTAATGTGAGCAGGAATACCTATCTGATGTATGATCTCGGTTACAACACACTCCATATCCGATTCATCAACTGCCGTGTTACGCTTACCTTCAAGCTTATCATTGTATACCGACAACACCTTTGACACCAGAGTTTCGGCATCGAACGGACGCAGCATATAATAATCAGCACCTGCGTCCATTACCTCAAATTCAACCTTAGCCGAATCATAATTTGCGGTAACAAATACAACGGGATTATAATCACCGTTACCCTTGATAGTCTTGATAATATCGCATACATCAAGACCGGGTGTTTTTGCGTCGAGTATTACTACAGCAGGACGCTCAGTAAGCGCATAATCGACAAGCACCTTTCCCGATTTCGGTCTTGTTATAGCATACATTCCCGCCTCTTTGAAAGC
>CAVJKI010000204.1:0-4011 GCA_963649995.1 Sodaliphilus sp. | reverse complement strand
ATTTTTCTTGGTTTTCGCTATTCTTGAGCGTGATTCTTGTGTTCAGGCATAATTTGGCATAATTTTAACCCCGATTTGCAAACAAATCGGGGTTTTTCTACAGACTGATAAACCGCATAACAATGCGGTTTATTTTGTATTTGGCTGGGGTGGAAGGATTTGAACCCTCGAAATGGCGGAGTCAGAGTCCGATGCCTTACCACTTGGCGACACCCCAATATTGATTTTGTTGCCGCTGTCGTGACAACATAAATAATTATATCATAACGGAAATTGAATGTCAAGCTTTTTTTATTATTTTTAAAATTTTTCTTGGAATTTGATCGGCTATAAAATACAAGCGGTAAAATATTCGCTTATTCTACCGTTTGTATTTGAAATGTCAGTTCTTTTGTTCCTGTCCTCTGTTTACAATGAAAATTCCCAGACTTATAAGAACAAGCGCAATCAATGCTTCAATACGGAATGCTTGCTGTGCTTCTCCGAGCAGGAGAGCCGATAACAGCACACCGCAGACGGGGTTCATAAAACCGAATACAGCAATTTTTGATACGGGGTTATATTTCAGGAGTACGCTCCATATCGAATAAGCGCAGGCTGAAATAAAAGCAAGATAAATAAGCATGAGTATTGCAGGAGCAACGCCGTTTGCTATGCCCAGACTGCCGCCTGTAAGCAAGCCGATAACAGTCATTACAGCACCTCCGAAAAGGAATTGCCAGCCGCTCAGCAGCATTGTGTCGGTGTCAGCTGAAAAACGCTTTATCAGTACCGATGAAAGCGCATAGGCAACCGTTGAAATTAATATGAAGCCATCGCCCTTGAGGTTGAATCCGCTGAAAAGCGAGCTGTCAAGATTGATTACTATAATTCCCGCAGTGCCAAGCAGACAGCCTGTTATCTTAAGCCATGTGAGCTTTTCAAGCCGGAATATAAGCGACGAGATAAGTATGCAGACAAATACGCTCATGCCCTCAATAACAGAGGATTTTACTCCGCTTGTATTGGCAAGACCTATATAGAAAAACAGGTATTGCAGTATTGTCTGGAAAAGGCTCAGCGACACTACCTTAGGTATTTCCCTCAGCTTTGGTATCATCGGCTTTTTGTGCATTATACTGCCGATTACGATAACCATAATTCCTGCTATGAAAAATCGCACTCCCGCAAAAAGTATCAGCGATGCGGAATTCGCCGTGTCGACCGAGAACAGCTCATAGCCTATCTTTACGCAAGGGAAAGCGCTTCCCCACAGAGCTGAGCAGAACATGGCAAGCAGTGCAGCTACGTATGTTTTCTTCAATATATCAGCTTTCATTAATGACCTCTTGATAAGAAAATAAGCGGCATCGTACTGACACCGCTATATATTTTATCACCTGAAAGAGCTGAGGTCAATACTCTTTTTTCGGTTTGATCAGCGCTTGAAAGTTACTTGCTGAGCCGCATTGCGATAACAGATATATCGTCGCTCTTGTCGTCTCCCGCATAAAATTTGGCTGTGTTTGCGACCTCCCTGGAGAACTCCTTGAGGTCGGATTCCTTGTCCATCTCGCGGTAAAGCCACTTCTCGTTAAGCTCTGCGCCGTCGCTTGTCATTACTATCATGTCACGGCTGCCTATAACGAATGTTCTTCTGTCGTAGACGGGATCCTCCTTTACGCCGATAGGAAGCCCCTTACAGCCGATAGTTACAAAGCGGTTTCCGCACTTGATATAGGTGTTTGCACTGCCCGCTTTGTATAGGTCGGTTTTCCCGCTGTACAGGTCTATGGCGCAGATTTCAAGGGTAGCAAAGCTTTCATCGGAGGATTTGCACATAAGGGAGGTGTTGATTACGTTTATTGCCGCCTCAATGCCCACTCCCGCCTGCAAAAGCCGTACAAGCATACCGCAGGCGAAGGTTGAATCTACCCTTGCTCTGCTTCCGCTCCCCATGCCGTCTGAGAGTACTATATAAGCTATACCGCTTTTGTCTATGAAGCTCTCGTAGTAATCTCCGCAGGCGGTATCCTCGGTTTTGCTTATCTGGTATATCTCCACGTCAAGGCTGTAGGTGGTCTTGGAGAACAGGCTGAGCTTACAGCCGCCGCCTACACGGCTGAGGGTCGGAAGGTCGAACTGGCGGCGGAACGCCAGCGTCATGGCTTCGCAGATGTCCTGACGAGAGGCAAAAAAACCGCTGTCGGAATAGGCTTCAACCGACATTCTGCCTTGCTCGCCGAGCTGTACGTTCACTGCCTTGGCGTCTTCACAGCCGAGCTTATACAGGACATTATAAGCGGTTTCATTATACTGCGGCTCTATTTCGCCGCTTTGCTCTATTTCGTCCGATAACTGGGACAGAATCTGTTCTGTTGCCGATAACTGCGCGGTCAAAACACTGCGCATACGGGCAATCCTTCTTTTCTCGGAACCCGATGTTGCAAAAATGTTGTAAAGTTGATGTATTTTACTACATAACTGCTGCTTTTTCGGACACCTTTCGGACAGCGGCGACGCAAACATTTCGGGGTTGAGTTCCCCGCCGTTTTTTACAATGTTTGTAAGCTTGGAAAACTGTTTTATACTGTCGCCGTACTCCTTACCCCAGCATTGCATATTATATCTGCATTTACGGCATATATCGTCGCAGGCAGTATTGTAAACCCAGCTTATGTCGTTGCCTATATTATTATCAAGCTTTTCGGCAGTGATACTGACAGTCCGTCTGACCTCGGCGATTGCTCCCTCGGCAAATTTCAGACGTTTGGAAAACAAATTCTTTATACTGTTTTCTGCGGCGGTCAGCTTTACAATATCGGTATGCTCTAAGGTCAGCCTTGCAGGGATCAGCATGAATATAGCCGACGACATGAAAATATCGGCGACTACGGCAAGCTTGGCATTGTCCATGGTAAAAAGGGCGGTGCATATAGTAGCGGTGAGTACAAACGCGCCTGCGGCGCTTATCTTTTTGCCTGAGGAGAATAACCCGCTTACAGCCGCCGCAGGAGCAAGAGCCGCCGCCAGAAAGGCGTTATCGCCCGAGGAGATTGCAGTACCGAGTGCCGACGAGGCGGCGCATACAGCTCCCGCTCCGCTTCCGTATTTCATGGCGCAGGAAACGGACAGGCAGGCGGCGAAGATGATCCCTATATTGAATATGCTTATGCTGTAGTGTGAGAGTATACCCGACATTATGGCACAGCCGCCCAGAACGCTGATAAAGCTTAACGGGTCGCTTCGGACGGTGACTTTGGCAAGCTCACGCTTTTCCGCAAGGCGGGAAAGTCTCAGGGCGACTACTGCGCCGCCGCCTGCCATAGCGGACAGGATAATGCAGTTCATTATATCGCTGACTGTAGACGAGGTGAGAAAATTTGCGGCAAAGACCGAGCCTGCCGCCGTAATTGAAGATACTATATCGGACATGGCGGATCTTCTTCGTGATACTATCATTCTGATTGCGACAACGGACAAAAGAGCGGAGGTTACGGTCACTCCGTCGGAATAATTTCCGCCGAGAATATATCCTGCGACACTTCCGACAAAAGCGCTGATACAATCAATTCCGCTCATAGCCGCCGCAAACGACGCCGCAAACGGCGACGGCTTTCCGAGTACCGTACTCATAGATATTACAGCCGCCGCAAGCATAATTGCTCCGCACCTTATAACCGAATGTTCACGGATATGTACACCGTTTTTTGTTACTGCCCTTGACATTGTAAACTTCCTTTCGCAAATAACCGCTGTTTGCCGACACGGCACAACCGACTTTGTAATAATTTTACGGATAACCAACAGCATTTTTTGTCGCAGTAAGTACAGATATTTTGCGAAAGAAAGGGGGCGGTGTCGTTTGCGGGGCAATATGAGATAATGCGATAGCAAGCGATTATATTCGGGCGGATTTTCAGGGGCGGCTGCATATCGGCTGCGGAGGCTTTTAAAAGAAGCTTTTGTTTAATCTGACAAATTTTGTTGTTGAATATTTACAAAAGCAATTTAAAAAGCTTGACTTTATAT
>CAVJKI010000203.1:0-4017 GCA_963649995.1 Sodaliphilus sp. | reverse complement strand
CAGTTATACACTGCACCCTTATTTTTATTATAATGCAAACAGATTTGTTTTGCAAGCGTTTTTTAGATTTCTTGCAGAGAATTATGCAATTTTGTCAAAAAAACGTTGCAAATTTGTTTAAATATGGCGATTAGCGACTATAAAATATCCATTTAATGTTTAATCGATGCAATTCGTGATTTTATTTTTTGCATTAACCGACAAATGCGGCGGTTACTATGCCGTTATTGTTAGTGAAGGTAATATCGGCGGTCACCGACTGCTCGTCAAGACCCGACAGGTTAAGAGGCACACCGCAACGCACGTTATAGGTCCACTCAAAGGTGAGGGTGGTGCTTGTTTTACCTTCAAGGAAAGCAAGGTTCATATCAAAATCCGTACTGTCATTAAGAAGCGCTGTTGCGGATAATGTGTCATCGTAGATAACGGGGAGCGTTACATTCTGACGGGTAAGCTCGGTAGGCATTATATTGCGCATTGATATTATCTTTGAGTTTCCGTCCGTATATACATTAAGCGTGAGGTCGGCGCAATAAAAGCCGACTTGCTTTTGTCCGTCAAGCGGAATATCCTCTGCATATCCTCGCACTGCAAAGTAGCCTGTGCCGTAGTCGGATAAGGCTATGTTGAATGTGGGATGGAACACGGGAGTTCCCTTAGCGAGAATAGCGTCATAGGCTGTCAGTGCGCCCTCGATACCGTCCTGTACATCGAGCAGGGCAGTTTCTACCTCTGCCTTGTCAAGCTCCGAATAATAGCTTGCCGAAACAGAAAGCTCCGAGCCGTCGCTGATTATTTCACGACTGCTTCCTGCGTACACGGGTGTTGTGCGGGTAAGAAGCATATACAGCAGAAGTCCTATTCCTGCGGTAACGAGTACAAGCAGGATAACAAGTACGATTTTTTTCATTCAATTCCCTTTCAGACATTATTTCATACGCAATAAAGGTTCATATCCCATGCGGGAATATACGGGTGCTGTCTTAAATACAGCCTGTATGACGGGTTAAGCTCTTTCACCTTAAGCGGCAGTGCAAACATATCCTCCGTGCGGTGGTAAAGCGAAACAAGGAGCTTTGGCTTGTCCCGCTGAATTACCGTTTTACTGCCGTCAAGAGCTTCGCTTTCGCTTCCCTCAACGTCATACTTTATAAATGTAATGCGTTCGTCCTTTATAAAGCCGTCAAGACTGCGCATAGCTATCTCTTTTATCCTTGCGGGATTTACGGGCTTGCCCTTTTCATAAGGTATAAGCGATGAATTTCTTCCGCCCTTTGATATAAAACGGCATACTGTATCGCTGCTCCATGCACCTGCATTGACTGTCCTGAAATCATAAGGACTGAGCTTGTAGTGTATACGTTTCATCTTTGCATAATTCTTACCGTCAGGCTCCATCGCAAAGATCTTGTTGAAATGTCCGCCCGTGACTTCAAGAAACTCGGTTATAGTGTCGCCGTTGTATGCGCCGAGGTCGGCGTAGGTTTCGTTTTCGCCGAGCGAAAGTATTTCATAACCGTCCGATTTATCTGTCTGATTGCGCAAAAGCGGCTGTATTCTGCCCGTGATACGGTATTCAAGCCAGCCGTCGAACACGTTTTTCGATTGCTCGTCGGCGAGCATGGAGTAAACCTGCTCAAGCTCCGCTCTATGCTCCTCGGCATATTCCTTTGTAAACAGTCCTCCGCCGATCACGGGGACATCGGGAGCGTAAAGCTCGTGCCTGTCCGAAATTGCGATAATGTGCTGTATCACCTCGTCAATATGCGTTCCGAAAGCAACGAGAATGATACAGTCGCCGAACTGCTTTTCTATATCCGAAAGCTTTTTTACTTCAAATCCCGCAAAGCTGTGACCCCGTACAAAGTCATCGCTTGCCATAAAGCCTGATATTTTTACGCCCTTTTCGGCGCATACGTCAAGTATTTTCTGCGCACCGTCGCCCATGCCGTATATTATGATCGGCTTTGGAGTTTCTGCAAGGTGATCCCATAAGGAAACGGCGCTTGTTATATCGTACATTTACACATCTCTTTTCTGAGGATTATTCAACTGTGACCGATTTTGCAAGGTTTCTGGGGTGGTCAACGTCAAAATTCTTGAGCGCCGCAGTGTAATATGCGATAAGCTGTAACGGAACTACCGCCACGAGCGGCATAAGAAGATCTCTTGCAAGCGGGAGCATTACAGGATAATCAACATCGTTTTCATCGAATTTCATGTCGTCACTGCATACCATTATAACGGTAGCGCCTCTTGTCTTGACTTCCTTTATATTGCTCATTGTCTTTTCGTACAGGTCGTGCTGAGTGGCAACGGCGATAACAGGCATACCTTCTTCTATCAGTGAGATAGTGCCGTGCTTCAGCTCACCTGCGGCATAGCTTTCCGAATGAATATATGAAATTTCCTTGAGCTTGAGGCTTCCCTCCATGCTGAGCGCATAGTCAAGTCCTCTGCCGATATAAAGCAGGCTGTCTGCGCTGACAAGCTTTGAGGCAACCTTCTGATACTGCGTCTGGTCGTCAACGCACTTCTGCACCTTCGAGGGGATGTCGGCAAGCTCGGCGATAAGCTGTCTGCACTGTTCCTCGCTTATAGCGTTTCTTGCATAAGCTACACGGAAAGCAAGCAGATACATAAACGCCGCCTGTACCATATAAGCCTTTGTTGAGCATACCGATATTTCAGGACCTGCGAGAGTGTACATTACCATTTTAGCCTCTCTTGCAATGGAAGAACCGACTACGTTTACAATGGCAAGCGTATCTGCGCCGATAGAATTAGCAAGCTTCAAAGCGGCAAGCGTGTCTGCGGTTTCTCCCGACTGCGAGATTATTACAACCAGATCGTCGGGTGATAACAGCGGGTCACGGTAGCGGAACTCAGACGCAATATCCACAACAACGGGAGTGCGTGCAAGCTTCTCAATGACATATTTGCCGACCATGCCTGCGTGCATGGCAGAGCCGCAGCCTACTATATAAATATGATGATAGTTTCTGAGCTTTTCGTCTGTCAGTCCGCATTCCGAAAAGTCGGGAGTACCGTTCTTGATACGGGGATTGATGGTCTTTTTAAGTGCGTCGGGCTGTTCACAGATTTCCTTTAGCATGAAGTGTGCATATCCGCCCTTTTCAGCCGCAGAAACGTCCCAGTCGGCGATCTGCAATTCTTTTTCTATTACATTTTTGTGCATATCGTAGAAGGTTACGCCGTCTGCGGTAATATCGGCGATCTCTCCGGGATCGAGAAGATAGTATTCTCTTGTGTATTCAATTATAGCGGTAACGTCTGACGCTATGAACATTTCGCCCTTGCCCTTGCCTACGATGAGCGGGCTTTCTTTTCTTGCGGCAAAAATACGGTTTTTGTGTTCTCTGAACATTATTCCGAGAGAATAAGCGCCTTCAATATCGGCTATTGTCTTGATTATAGTGTCAATAGGATCGCCGTTATAGTTGTAATCAAGCAGCTTTGCCACAGCCTCGGTGTCTGTCTGGCTTTCAAAGCCGTAGCCCTTGGAAATAAGAAATTCCTTAAGCTTGCGGTAGTTTTCTATAATGCCGTTATGAACGATAGATACTCTGCCGTTGCCGATAGGGTGTGAATTAATGTCGCTTGGTTCTCCGTGGGTAGCCCAGCGTGTATGACCGATACCTGCGGTAGCGGTGAAATGAGGCTCGTGCGACAGCTTTTCGATAAGACCGTCCTTAAGCTTGCCTTTTGCTTTGACTGTCTTTATCCTGTCACCCTCGAATACTGCGATGCCTGCTGAGTCATAACCTCTGTATTCAAGCTTTGTGAGTGAATTTACAAGTATCTCGGTACATTCCTTTGCACCGACATATCCAACTATTCCGCACATGATTATATTCCGCCTTTCTTTAATAGGACGAGCAATCTGATATATACTCTTTAAATATCATATTCTGCGTTGTTATCGTTAAGTACTTTTTGAAATCAAGCCTAAGGACTGAGCTTTGGCTTATACAAAAAACAGTATAACACATTTAA
>CAVJKI010000202.1:0-4088 GCA_963649995.1 Sodaliphilus sp. | reverse complement strand
TCGACCGACTGTACTTCGCCGACCGATAAACCTTTTCAATTATAGCATTTTTCTGTTGATTTTTCAAGTAGCGGGGCGAAAAAAAGCAAATTGCGGCTCATGTCTTTTGCTTTGTAAAACAAAGAGGGCTGTGAATTTTATCACAACCCGTATTGATAATATTAATTACTTTTGCATCTTTTCTCCGTCTGACTTATCATTACTAGCAACAGCACGAAGAAAACAGCAAGAAACAGCGGTAAGAGCCGCAGGCTTATGCCGTTTGCGATAACTCCGAACAGCGGCGGCATGAATGTCGAGCCGACATAGGCACTTGCCATCTGTATTCCGATAATGCCCTGTGAATTTTCCGCACCGAAGTTTGACGGAGTTGAATGTATGATACACGGATAAACAGGCGCACAGCCAAGCCCGATTATTACAAAGCCTGCCACAGCGGTTATAAATGTCGGTATTGCAATCAGCACCACACCGAAAAGCGCAATTCCTGTGCCGAGCCTTATCATTCTGTTATCGCCGAGCTTGTCTGAAATAAAGCCCAATAAAAATCTTCCTGCGGTGATTCCGATAAAGAACAGCGAGCCGAGCGCCGCCGCTTCGTCCTTTGACACATTTGCTACTCCCTCAAGATAACTGCTTGCCCACAGCATAGTGGTAGCCTCGGCGGCGCAGTATGACAGGAAGCCTGTAAGCAGGAACGGTACGCCCTTGATTTTAAGCGCACCTCTTATTCCGAGCAGAGCTTTGCCGCCATCGCTGTTTACCTCGGTTTTATTGTCGTTTACCTTCCATAAAGGAAGTGAGATCACAAGTATAAGCACTATACCGAACTGTATGAACGATACCCACCTGTAGCCGTCAGACCAAGTTGCATAGTTCAGCGCCATACTCATTATGTACGGGCTTACTATCGTTCCCACACCCCAGAAGCAGTGAAGCCAGCTCATGTGACGTGAGCTGTAATGCAGTGCCACATAGTTATTGAGTGCCGCATCTATAGCTCCTGCGCCCAGTCCGTAGGGTATTCCCCACAGGCACAGTTGATAAAATTCGCTTACCGTAGAAAATCCGAACAGCGCAACAGCCGTCAGCAGTACGCTGACAGTAGTCACAACCTTAGTTCCGAGCTTCTTTGTAAGCCTTTCGGACATAAGACCCGATATTATCGTGCCGCCCGAAATAATCATAGACACAAAGCCCATATATGACAGCGGAACATCAAATACCGCTCTTATTGTAGGCCATGCCGAGCCGAGGAGCGAATCGGGAAGTCCCAGACTTATAAATGCGATATATATTACCGCAAGCAAAAGAAGATACATAGATTATCCCTCAGATACAGTATTCGTCTTGAGCTTATCAAGTATAGCCCTTTCAGCTGTCATCGGCTCGTCCGCCGCTATAAGCACGCACAGGTCGCCCTTTTTGAATACGACTGTCTGACTTACTACCTTTTCCTGTTCGGGATATGTTCCGAACTGCTTTATAAGGCTTGATTTTCTCGCCATAAGTGCATCGTATACACCGTCAACATCGTCTGCACGAACAACAATTACCTCTGACAGCTCCACGCTTATCGCCTGCTGATATACGCTGTAATCGGTAATGCCATGCTTAGAAAAGTCCATTATCATGCTTAGGAGCGTGCTGTCCGTCACCTTGACCATTTCGGGGAAGCTGCCGTTATTAAGCGCTGTCAGCGCAAACGCCTCACAGGATACGTCGCCGTTTTCTACTTCAACGGGTGTCCACCTTGTAGAGATTGAGGAGGAGGCTTCCGATGAAACGCTTTCAACTACAGACGCACCCGAATTTTCTGCCGCAGAGCCTGGGCTTGCTTCGGCACAGCCGCAAAGCATAGCCGTTAAAATGACAGCAAAAGTAACTGCAATCAGCTTTTTCATTTGTTTTCTATCCTTTCAAGGTTTTTAAGCAGTGCGTCGGGAAGTCTGTACTTATCCTTATTATACCACGGCAGATCCTCACGCATAATAACATCGGGGTGCGACATTACACGCTTCATAAAATCCTCTGTCATGTATTTCTCATTTATGACAGTATAGCCGCCCTTGTCAAAAACAGGCTTGTATCCGTCCCTTTTATAGACAAATTCTCCCCACCACGGAAGCCACCAGAGCCACATAGCTCCGTCTTTTTTCATTTCATCGGGGTCGGGAATATATCCGCACTCGGAAAGCGTTATCATCTTACCGTGTGCAAGCTCTTTACCGTATTCAAAGCGCTCCTTCTGCGAAGAATGGTCGTATTCCTTTACAGAATAAATGTCGTCGCCGTATATGTCGAACGTATTCGGATTGACCTCCATACACTTATCCTGACCGTTCCATACCCATATAAGGTTGGTCAGCTTATGATAATTCTCCATACGGTCAAATATCATATACCACAGCTTCTTATAAGCCTCACGGTGCTGGTCGTCATGGTTTCCCCACCAGAACCAGTTGCCGTTTGCCTCGTGGAGCGGTCGCCAAAGCACAGGAATATCAAGCTCAGCCATACTCTTAAGCTCAGCCGATACCATATCTATCTCACGGATAATAAAATCATACTCTGCCGTACCCTCTGTAACGCCCCTGCATATATCAAAGCAGGTCTTGTGGTCGTATTCCGTGTTCATATAGTAGAAGGACGAGCCTTTTGAATAATCGTTCATATCGTTCGGTGCATACCAGTGCCAGCACATAGTTACAATACCGCCGCACTCGGTCGCCCACTTTATGGCTCTGTCGACCTGATCGTCGGTTTTCTTGCACGAGCTTACACCCATGAAGTCATAACCACGCACAGCAGGCAACTTACCTGTCAGGCGATAGTACACAAGGTCTTCAATTTCGTTGCTTTGCAGATACTGCTGACCTGCAAGGTGCTTTTTGCCGTAAATGCTTCTGAGATAATCAAACAGCTTTACGGTATTTTCACTCGCCTGCTTTGAAACAAGCCTTGTCGGATCGGGTTTATAGTCAAGCTGTTCTCTCAGTTTCTCAAAATCTGTAGTATATGCCATAGTTCCTCACATTATATTTCTGGTATTATATCTGTTTATTTGTTCTTCTGCTCCTGTAACGTTCTTACCGTTCTGAGAAGTAATTTGGTCGGAGCGAATCTTGAGCCTGCCGCCGCTGCTTTAGTCGTTACACCGGGGATTATCAGCAGATCTCCGCATAAAAGGCGCTCTATCGCATAATCCGCAACATAAGCCTCGTTTTCGCTCGGTATTCCGAAGCTCTTTACGCCCGCAACGCTGTTGAACTCTGTATCAACAGGTCCTGGGCAAAGTGCGCTTATCACTACCCTGCTGCCTGTGCTTCTGAGTTCTTCATAAACAGCCTTGGTAAGCTGTACAACATAGTTCTTTGTAGCATAATAAGTAGCAAGCAGAGGACCTGCCATAAATCCCGCTACAGATGCGGTGTTCAGTATATATCCGCTGTTTCTTGCGGCAAAATCACGCAGGAAAAGCTTTGTAAGGATATGCACCGCCTTGATGTTTACGTTTATCATGGAAAGCTCATCATTAAGATCGGTTTCAAGGAATGAGCCGTACAGACCGAAGCCTGCATTATTGAACAGAAAATCTATCTTGTAGTCCTTTACTCTGTTATAAAGCTCAATACACTGGTCCTCCTTTGAAAGATCGGCTGTTATCGTTTTTACCTTTATTTCGGGGCAGTTGTACTTTATTTCTTCCTTGAGAGCAATCAAACGCTCTGTTCTTCTTGCAACAAGTATGAGGTTTACTCCTCTTGTAGCAAGGTTTTTTGCCATTTCTTTTCCTATTCCTGAGCTTGCTCCTGTAATCAGTGCTATCATATTAAATTCCTTTCTCGGTCGGCTGACCGTTTACAATATATTTCACAATTGATGCGATATAGCGCTATCGGTTTTATTCCTTATGGATAGTATATACTAAACCGCATTCAAATTCAAGTCTTGAACGCAAAAATATCCGACACCGCAGTGTCGGATATTTCAGTCTGTAGAAAAACCCCGATTTGTTTGCAAATCGGGGTTAAAATTATGCCTGAACACAAGAATCACGCTCAAGAATAGCGAAAACCAAGAAAAAT
>CAVJKI010000201.1:0-4154 GCA_963649995.1 Sodaliphilus sp. | reverse complement strand
TCTTCTTCGTCGCCGACAATTATGCTCGGAGCAGCTTCGCCTGCCTGCTTCATTGCTTTCTTTGCCTTAGCCTTTTCTTCCAGCATCTTCTGACGAGCATAATAAGCCTCATTCTTCTCCTTGCACGCTTCGCTGTCCTTATACATAACATATCCGCGTTTCTTTGTCTTGAAAATCTTGCAGAGAATGAACAGAGCAAGTCCGACAACAACACACGCACCCGCTACTATCTGCGATACCTTAAGCGATCCGATATAAAGGCTGTCTGTACGCAGAGCTTCGATCCAGAAGCGACCTAAGCCGTACCATGTAATATAGAGAAGGAATATCTCACCGTCAAAGGTTTTCAGCTTCTTAGAGTAGAAATGAAGTGCGATAAATCCGATAAGACACCATAAGCTTTCATATAGGAAGCAGGGGTGAACAAGTGCGAACAGGCCGTTGCCCGCCGCATCAAGCTCTGTCTGCTTTGCGATAACTACGGGGTCATTTATAATTGTTGTACCTGTCATGCCCCAAGGCAGTGAGCCTGCTGTCGGAGCGCCGTAAGCCTCCTGATTGACAAAGTTGCCCCATCTGCCTATGCACTGACCGATAAGCAGACCCAAACCGCCGACGTCGAACATTGCAGGGAGATTTACCTTGTGGATAACGCAGGTGATTGCCGCCGCAATTGCCGCCGCAATTATGCCGCCGTATATCGCAAGTCCTCCGTGCCTCAGGTCAAAGAAATTAATATCCGTATCAATAAATATACAGTAATATGCTCTTGCGCCGATGAAGCCGAATATTATTGCTACGAAAGCTACGTCAAAAACGTGGTCGGGAATAAGTCCGAACTGCTTGCATTTATGCATTGCATAGATAAACGCAAGAATTACGCCTACGGCAATAATAACGCCGTACCAATAAATATCAACGCCGAAAACGCTGAATGCTACCCTGTTTACGATAATTGATTTATCAAACAGATTAGGAAATTCTATTCTCGGCACTTCGTTCACCGATTCGGTCAGAATATTTAATAAACCGTTCATGTTAAAAATCCTCACTTAATTTTCGTCGGCAGGCTCAATTATAGAAATAGAATTGTTTTCTATATCCATATTGTCAAGCGTCGATTTTATATCGGCAAATGTCGTATTTGCCGTTATTTCTATACCGTCGTACATTCCTACTCCGTTGATTTCCTGAGAAAGCATTGCGTTTGCAACAGATTCAACATTATTGAAGCCTGCAACCAGCTCGCCGTAAGTCTTATTGCGGATAGTGATAAACTCGTCCTCGTCAAGACCTGTTTCTCTCAGGCGGTAAAGCTCTTTTTCTATTTCAGCGAGCACCTTATCGGGGTCGGACGATTCGCCGTCGGCGATTACGCTGAAATATCCACGGCCGCAGAACACACCGACATTGAATGCATCGTTCAGCAGTCCGCTTTCATACATTCTGTTATAGAAATCGGAGGTTTTTCCGAGGCAAAGCTCCATAAGAATATTGTAAATTATATAATTCTTATACTGCTCTTTTCTCGAATATGAAGGGAACTTCCAGCCGATATTGAAAAGCGGGATAGCGCAGGAAAGCTTCTGAACATTTCTCTTTTCATGAACTGTGGCAGGCTCATCGGGAACGATCACCTGCAAGCCGTGGTCTTCGGAGGGCTTCAACAGCTCATCGCATATTTCAAGCGTCTTGTCAACATCAAAGTTACCTGCAATTGCGATAACCATATTATTAAGGTTGTAGAAGGTGTTGTAGCAACGATAGAGCAGATCCTTGTCGATCTTCGCTATACTCTCTATTGTGCCTGCAATGTCTATCCTTACCGGATTTTTTTCATACATTGCCTGTAAGCAGTTGAAAAATACTCTCCAGCCCGGATCGTCCTCATACATTCTTATTTCCTGTCCGATAATACCCTGCTCTTTTGCAACCGTGGCATCGGTGAAATAAGGCTCCTGAACAAAGCCGAGAAGTATACGCAGATTTTCCTCAAACTTCTGTGAACAGCTGAAAAGGTATGCCGTCTTGTCAAAGCTTGTATAAGCATTTGCGTTTGCACCCGTCTTTGCATAAAGGTCAAATGCGTCACACTCGTCGTTTTCAAAAAGCTTGTGTTCAAGGTAATGCGCTATACCCTCAGGAACTGTTACAAAATCGGGGTCTTCATTTGTCTTGAAGGTCGTATCTACAGAGCCGTACTTTGTGCCGAAAAGCGCATAAGCGGTCGAATAGCCCTTCATGGGATACAAAAGAATCGTAGCTCCGCTCTTGTGCTTTATTCTGAGATATTCTTCATTGATTCGTGAGTTTGTGATCTTCTCCATTATGACAGCTCCTTTCCTTAATTCTCATTACCCGTGAGTACATAAACGCTGTCGAGTACCATAGATTTTGCGGCGGCGACTATGCGCTCTTTTGAAACGCCGAGATAGCGTTCAAGCTTTTCTTCGGGAGTGATTATATCGTTCTTTCTGATGCAGTCAAAATACCAGTTGCTGACGTTTCCTGCACTATCGGCAACGCTCTTGAAATCATTCTTTATAGCCATTTCCGCAAAGTTTATATCTTCATCGCCGAAATTGCCGTTTTTGATTTCTTCAAGCTGGTCGATAACCGCATTCTTTGTCTTTTCGATATTTTCATTTTCAACGCCGCTGTTTACAAGCATAATACCCTTGAGGTCGTTTCTTGCGGCTGAGCAGTAGTAGCACAGCGACATCTTTTCTCTTACGTTCTGGAACAGCTTTGACGAAGTTGTACCGCCGAAAATCTTCTGTAAAAGAACAAGTGCGGCATCATCGTCTGAATGTGACTTGAACCCGAGAACAAGCTTACTCTGATTAACGGTAAGTCTTTCGGTAACTTCCTCAGTTTTTTCTTTAATGGGACTTATAGTGATTGAGGTATTTTCAATATCATGTCTGCCGACCTTTTCAAATGCTACGCCAAATTTTTCAGCGACACCGTCAAAGTTGCTACAGCCTGTGCAGATAATTTCGCACGGCATGGTTTCAATCATACGGCGGTATGCCTTATATGCGCTGTCGGGAGTTATTTGCTGTGCCTTTTCGACTGTACCGTAAGAGCAAACGCTTGCAGGCTCGCCCTTGCAGATAGTTTTCATAGCACGCTCGATTGCGTAAGAACGCTTATCATTGATAGCGGTTTCGATATTATCAATAACCGTTTTTCTTTCAAGCTCTGTGAACTTCTCTGAGAACACTCCGTTTTCGGTAACGGGTGAAGTAAGGCAGTCGATAAGAATATCGGTCATGATGTCGGTCATCTTCTCTCCCGCAAGAGCGTAAACATCGTCCAGATAATATGCTCCGAAGGAAAGCGTCTGCAAATCGTAGTGTCTGCCTGCTGTTCCGTCTATGCTTGAAGCATACAGCCTTGACATTTTATTATTGAAAGACTTATATGTCGGAAGCTTTGAATTGCACTTGGTCAGCAGTACGGGTACTATTACGTTTTCGGTTGCGGTATCGTCGCTGAGCTGTGTTGAAAATGCGACCGATATAAGATTCTTTTTATAGCGTTTATCGGTGATAGTGCTGAAATGCACACCGTCGGCTATTTTTCTGCGGTTTATTATATTACTCATCTGTTCATTCCTTTCTCGGTTTTAAACACTGTTTTATAGTATACCATATTTTGAACACAAATTCCATACTTTTCACAAAATATTCACGTGCCGATGCGGCACCCCAAATTCCACCTACAATAACGATACTTCTAAGCTAAGGATAGCGAAACGGCGGGATTGAACGTTATAGCGATTTATAATTATTTCTTAATGCGAGTCGCCGCTGACAGTTCCGCCTGCGCCGATGCGGCGTTCCAAGCTCCGCCTGCAATAATGGCACTTCTATGCTAAGGTTAGCGAAACGGCGGGATTGAACGCTATTTAAGATTCACAGCATTTTATAAAGCCGATGCGGCGCTCCAAGCTCCGCCTGTAATAACGATACTTCTAAGCTAAGGTTAGTAAAATGGCGGGATTGAACGCTAAATGTAACTGAAACTCGTTATCAGCCATACATCTTTTATTTGAGGATAACACAGTAATATTTCCGCAATGTGAATAGGCTCTTTGTCAATAGTTGGGGTACGAAAAAATAGAAAAATTGCGTCAGCGGGTTCGGATT
>CAVJKI010000200.1:0-4154 GCA_963649995.1 Sodaliphilus sp. | reverse complement strand
CCTTACAACCGTGCATACAAGAACAGTACATAATATCGCTCCGAAATATCTTAACACCGACTGCCAGATCTTTTTTAATTTTCTTCCGTGTGTAAGCTCGATGAAGAAATATCCGACCGCACTGATAATAACGCAGATGATAACAGTCATACGGGCGTTTGAGCCGATCCATGCAACGCTTTGACTGGCCGCAACACTGAAAACGGCGAAAATAACGCTCAGCGATATAATATGATACGGCAGTTCAAAGACAAAGTGCGAGCCTGTTTTTTCTGCTTTTCTCAGACGTGTTGCAAGGTACGCAAGACCAAGGCAGACTGCAAATACAATTATCATTATAATTATATTGCGTGTATTGAAAACCGAGTACATATTATATCTGTCGGTTTGTGAAACCGAGTATACACCGTCGTTTTCAATAATGCGGTATATTTCCTCATTAAAGGAAGAACAAAGCGACTCCAGAAAAGCAAGCACCATACCGGCAGGGGAAGCAAACATAAACACAGAGCTGAATTCTTCTTGTGACATATTGTTTGTTACCCTGTTCAAAGCCATACCGCACAGCGAAGCTACAACAGCAGATACGAAAACCACGGCAACTATTGTATACACTATATAGTCAGTAGTTTTTCCCGTAAACGAATTGATCAGCACGCAGAAAAGGTACATGAAGATAAGTGTAACGGTTAATGCTAAGAAAATATATGTTACCAGTGCGGGCAGTTCTCTGTAAATGATATTGTTTGTTTTTGAAAAAAGCTCCTGTATAGCAACGCTTATCTCATAATCAAAGTTTCCGCCGTTGACAGCATTCAGATATGTCGACATAAAGCTTTCGTTTATTCCGATGCCGGATGCCGACATAACGATCGCACTGATCGCACCGAATATTGTCATGGGAAGCACGCTTATAACAGCGCCCGTCAGAATATCACCGAAAAATCTCTGTGAAGTCGTAAGCGGAAGACTGAGGTACATATCAGAATCGCACTTTTTCAGATTGTAACTGAATGTTGAGCTTACGGTAACAAAAGTCAGCACAACCACTATCAGAGCCGAAATCAGAGCTACAGCAAAGCCGACAAGCATGATCGTTTCGATATTGTTCTGCATATCGTATATTTTCTGAGGATCAAATTCACTCTTTGCGATAGCCGAATTGATCATGCCGATGCCGATCGATATACATATACTGAATATCGGTATGCATAATGCACTGAAAAGTGCCGATATGGTCAGTAAATTCTTGTTTCTGAATAATTTGTAACGGATGTAGCTTATAAAAAAGCTCTTTTTATTTGTCGAGTTTTGAGCTGTCATATCCCTGTCCCTCCATTTCATATATAAATATTTCATTGAGCGTGAGCGGTATCACATCGCAAAATTTTGCGCCCTTGTCGCTCATTATGCGGCAGGCTTCTTCACTGTTACCCTTTACAATGAAGCTCTGCACACTTCCTATGGTATTTGCCGAAAGAATCTCAAGCTCAGGGAAATCCTCGGCTGTCATTACCGTATTGAATGACGCCTGTATCTTATGCAGGTTGCCCTTCACAGTGTCAAGCTCACGGTCGAATATAACCTTGCCCTTATGTACAAGCCCGACGCTGTCACAAAGCTCCTCGATTTCGGTAAGGTTATGCGATGAGATAACGACTGTACTGTTATTTTCACTCATTGCGTCAAACAGCATTTTTCTTACGTTTATTCTCATGGTCGGATCAAGTCCGTCAAAAGCCTCGTCAAGAAGAAGTATATCCGTTGAAGCCGCAAGTCCGCATATAACCGCCGCCTGACGCTTCATACCCTTTGAGAATGTTGACATACGCTTGTTCTTCGGAAGATCAATGACCGCCATAAGCTTATCGAATTTTTCCGATGAAAAAGTCGGGTAGAATATCTCGTACATCTTTTTCATATCTTTCGGAGTCATATTCGCATACTGCTCAACATCATCGCTTACATAAAACACCCTCTGTTTTACTTTGACATTATCATAGACGGGGCTACCGTCTATCATGACAGTGCCGCTGTCCTGCCTGTATATTCCTGCGAGGATACGCAAAAGCGTAGATTTTCCTGCGCCGTTTGAACCGAGCAGGCCGTAAGCACTGCCGCTTTGAATGTTCAGCGACATCTCGTCGATCGCAAGAAAATCGCCGAATTGCTTCGTAACCTTATCAACGTTTATCATATTTCACCCTCCTTATTATAAACAGCGTCGATAACTGCTATCATCATCTTCTTTGTCAGCCCCGAACGCAAAGCGGCATCTGCCGCACTGCGGAATTCTTCGGTAGCCTTGGCAAGCACAGCTGATGAATACTGCGACTTCTCCGCTACATAACTGCCCTTGCCGGGGAGCGAATATATAAGCCCCCTTTGTTCAAGCTGTCTGTAGGTTTTTTGTACAGTGTTCGGATTTATCATAAGCTCTTTTGCCACTTCTCTGACAGCAGGCAGCTTCTCGTTCTCCGCCATTTCTCCGCTTATTATCAGCTCTGATATTCTGGTTTCAAGCTGTTCGGATAACGGTACACCGCCCTGTAGCCTTAACGAAAACATATCACACCGCCTTTCGTGTCAGCTGTACTATTTGGATTAGTACAGTTGTATTATAACATGGGTGTTTTGGTTTGTCAAGAGGGTGAAAATAAAAAAAGCACCGTTTAAAACGGCGCAGTCACATATTAAAAAACGCTGTATACACAAGGAACTCCAGCTGTTACACCGGAGTTCCTTGCTTTGGGGAAATATATATGAAAATCGAAGATAGCAAATTTGATCTGTCAGCTTGTTTGTTTTCGCTTTTCTGTATCCTCGCTGACTATGGCTATATAATAAAGCTTGTTCGTGAAATTAAAAGAATAGTTTTGTGTAAATTAGATGAAAAGTGAACAGGCTTTTTGTCAGAGTTTCACAATTCTACATTATTACACCGCCGCCGAGTACAATATCGCCGTCATAGAACACAACGTGCTGTCCCGGTGTTACCGCTCTTATCTTTTCATCGAACACTACCTTTACCGCATTGTCACTCTGAGGATACACGGTACAGGGCTGTTCGTTCTGCTTATAACGTGTCTTGGCCTTACATCTGAAAGCGCCGACAGGATTTTCAAATGCGATCCAGTTAAGGCTGTCCGCATACAGCGTATCGGTAAACAGCAATTCATTGCCGCCGAGCGTTACTGTATTATTATCGGCATTTTTTCCGATAACATACATCGGTTTTCCAAAACCTACGCCTATTCCTCTCCTCTGTCCTATCGTGTAGAATATAACTCCCTTGTGATGTCCTATGACATTGCCGTTTTCATCGAGAAAATCACCGTCGGGATACATTTCTCCCGTATATCTTTCGATGAATCCTGCATAATCGCCGTCCGGCACAAAACAAATATCCTGACTGTCGGGCTTATCGCTGTTGATAAGTCCGCTGTCTGCCGCAATGTACCTTATCTCGCTCTTGGTCATTTCACCGAGAGGGAATACGCTTGCCGCTAACTGCTCCTGATTCAGGCGATAAAGAACATAGGACTGATCCTTGGCGTTGCCTGTGCCGTCAGAATTTATTGCTTTCTTTAAAAGCCATCGTCCGCTTTTTTCGTCATAACAACTGCGGACATAATGCCCCGTGGCTATATGATTTATCCCCTGCTTTTTTGCTTCGCTCAGCAACGCACCGAATTTGATTATTTCATTACAGTCGACACAGGGGTTAGGTGTTCTGCCCGACAGATAGCTTTCAACAAAACGCTTCTGTACAGTTGCCGAAAAAAGCGCTCTCATATCAAGCAGATAGTGCGGTACACCGAACTTTGCCGCTATAGTCCTTGCGTCCTCAATATCGCTTGCCGAGCCACAAAGTCCCGTGTCATCTCCTGCCGTGCTGTCGTGTAGCTTAAGTGTAAACCCGCTGACATCGTATTTATCCTTTAACAGCACCAGAGCCACCGAGCTGTCTACTCCGCCGCTCATCGCTATCGCTAATTTTTCCATATTTTTATCCTTTATCTTTAAGTCTTAACTGTACAATCGCACCGTAATGACGTATGTCAAATTCGGGCGGTGCGTTGGTTTCAAGAAGCTTTATATGCTCCTTTTCCCATGAATTTATTTCTTCTTCGGACAGTGACGCACCTATGCCC
>CAVJKI010000199.1:0-4155 GCA_963649995.1 Sodaliphilus sp. | reverse complement strand
AGTACCAACCGTCATTGAACAGACAGGCAGAGGAGAAAGAGCTTACGACATTTTTTCAAGACTGCTTAACGACAGGATTATAATGCTCAATGAAGAAGTGAACAATGTCACGGCAGGTCTTGTAGTTGCACAGCTGCTTTTCCTTGAGGGACAGGATCCTGACAAGGACATCAGCCTTTATATCAACAGCCCCGGCGGTTCTATTTCAGCAGGTATGGCTATATACGATACGATGAATTACATTAAATGCGATGTATCTACTATATGCGTAGGTATGGCGGCATCTATGGGTGCGTTCCTGCTTTCCAGCGGTGCTAAGGGTAAGCGTTTCTGCCTGCCGAATTCAGAAGTCATGATTCATCAGCCCCTTATCAGCGGTGGTTTAAGCGGTCAGCAGACTGACATAACGATTCATGCAAAGTATCTTGAAAAGACAAGGGAAACCCTTGAAAAGATAATGGCGGAAAACTGCGGTAAGAGCTATGAACAGCTCCACAAGGACTGCGAAAGAGATAACTTCCTTTCAGCAGAAGAAGCTTGTGCTTACGGCCTTGTTGACAAGGTAATTGCAAAGAGATAACCACTTGAAAGGAATTTAACCATGCTTAG
The DNA here is from genome assembly GCA_963649995.1 of Sodaliphilus sp. Taxonomy (GTDB): domain Bacteria; phylum Bacillota; class Clostridia; order Oscillospirales; family Ruminococcaceae; genus Ruminiclostridium_E. Next base: position 3,546 of record CAVJKI010000199.1, on the reverse strand, counting down.
ATGCAGTTTCTGTGAAAGAACTGAAGATCAGGTTGAAAGAATAATTTACGGTGCGAGCGGTTGCATCTGCAACGATTGCATAGTAGCGTCATATCAGATGCTGATGGAGCAGGAGGGTAAAACACCCCCGAATAAAAAATCCAAAAGTCAACCGCAGGAGAGCAAGCAGGAGCTTATAAAGCCGACTGAGCTGAAAGAGATACTTGATAAGTATATCGTAGGTCAGGACGAAGCCAAGAAAACTATTTGCGTATCGGTTTATAACCACTACAAGAAGAATTTCTTCGGCGATGAAGCAAAGGCAGACGAAGTAGAGCTACAGAAAAGTAATGTGCTGTTGCTTGGCCCTACAGGTGTCGGAAAGACCATGATAGCACAGACGCTTGCAAATGTGCTGAAAGTTCCGTTTGCTATAGCAGATGCTACAACTCTTACCCAAGCCGGTTATGTCGGTGAGGACGTTGAAAATGTATTATTAAGGCTTATACAGGCGGCTGATTATGATATTGAGGCTGCCGAACACGGCATTATCTATATCGATGAGATAGACAAGATAACAAGAAAATCCGAAAATACATCAATTACCCGTGACGTAAGCGGCGAAGGCGTACAGCAGGCACTGCTGAAAATCATTGAGGGTACTGTATCAAATGTTCCTCCTCAGGGCGGAAGAAAGCATCCAAATCAGGAGTTTATACAGATAAACACAAAGAACATTCTGTTTATCTGCGGCGGTGCTTTTGAGGGCATTGATAAGCTGATAATGCAGAGAACAAGCTCGTCTACGCTCGGTTTCGGCGCTGATGTCAAGAGCAAGCAGGAAAATAAGATAAACGAGGCACTTCATCAGGTAGAGCCTGAGGATCTTGTAAAGTTCGGAATAATCCCTGAGCTTGTCGGCAGACTTCCTGTTATAGCTGTTCTTGATGATCTTGACGAGGACGCACTTGTAAAGATACTGTCAGAGCCTAAGAACGCTATTTTAAAGCAGTATAAGTATATGTTCTCGCTTGACAACATTGAGCTTGAAATCACTGATGACGCTATGCGTGCTATAGCAAAGAAAGCGGCTGAAAGAAAGACAGGCGCAAGAGGTTTGCGTACAGTAGTGGAGGAGGCACTCTCGGATACTATGTTTGACGCACCCAGCGATGAAACAATTACCAAGGTAGTTCTTACAGGCGAATGTGTTACCGAAGGCAAAAAGCCTGAGATAATCAGAGATGAAAACGCAAGAAAGTTGAAAAAAAGCACTGAAAAGAAAGCAGTAAAGAAAAACGCTTGATCGTTCATCTTTTAAGTCGTTATGAACAGCTTAAATACAGGGGCTGTGATTCTGATGTTTCATGTTGTAAAAAATTGTCGCATCGGAAAAATTCAAAAATAATTTCAAAATAGTATTTACAAAGCCGACTTTGTATGCTATAATAACTTTGTTGTGCATTGCACACAATTAATTTAATTCTTGTCGTGGCTCTGTGGAGAATGCTCTTTATGAGAAACACCGTTTCCCGCCGCTATGACAAAGAAAATATTTTCAAGAGGTGTAACCATGCTTTTAAAGGAAGAAAAGACAGCGGTTATCGAAGCTAACCGCACACATGAGAACGACACAGGTTCTCCCGAAGTACAGATCGCTATTCTCACAAAGAGAATCAACGACTTAACAGAACACTTAAAGACACACAAGAAGGATCACCACTCACGTCGTGGTCTTCTCAAGATGGTTGGTCACAGACGTAATCTGTTAAACTATCTCGCTAAGAAGGATATCGAACGCTACCGTGCAATAGTTGCAAAGCTCGGTCTTCGTAAGTAAGAGTTTAAAAAAGGGCAGGGCATTTTATTGTTCTGCCCTTTAACCCTTATTTTAGACACACTATTCTGATGTAAGGAGAAGCAGTGGAGTAAGCAATAAATTGAACGGAATAAAGGCTATTCCGCTGAATTTATTGCTAACGCTGTTTCTCTGAAATAAATACAGGAGGAACAATATGTTCGAGAATTACAAAACATTCAAAACAACATTTGCAGGCCGTGAACTTATGGTCGAGACCGGCAAAGTCTGCGGACTTGCAAACGGTTCTTGCTGGGTACACTACGGCGAAACAGTCGTAATGGTTAACGTTACAGCAAGCGCAAAGCCCAGAGAGGGTGTTGACTTTTTCCCTCTCGCAGTAGACTATGAAGAAAAGCTCTACTCCGTAGGAAAGATCCCCGGAGGCTACTTAAAGAGAGAGGGCAGACCGAGTGAAAAGGCTATACTGAACTCCCGTGTAGTTGACCGTCCTATGCGTCCTCTGTTCCCCAAGGACATGAGAAATGACGTTGCCATCGTTATGACAGTCCTCGCAGTAGACCCCGAAACACAGCCTGAAATCATTGCTATGATCGGTGCTTCTATCGCAGTTTCTATCTCCGATATTCCGTGGAACGGTCCTATCGGCGGTATTTCAGTAGGTCTTGTTGACGGTGAGATCGTTCTTATGCCTAACGCAGAGCAGAGAGCAAAGTCAGACCTTCAGCTGACTGTAGCATCAAGTGAAAAGAAGGTCGTAATGATCGAAGCAGGTGCTAACGAAGTTGACGATGACACAATGCTTAAGGCTATCATGGCAGGTCACGAGGAAATCAACAAGTCGATCATTCCTTTCATTAAGCAGATCCAGGCTGAAATAGGCAAGCCCAAGTTCAGCTTTCCCTCAATGGAGGTTGACCACGATCTGTTTGAAGCTATTCAGAATAAGTACACAGATCAGGTTAAATTTGCTCTTGATACAGACGACAAGAATATCCGTGAGGAACGTTTACAGCCTATCAAGGACGCTATACACGCTGAATTTGACGAGCAGTACCCCGACAAGGCTGCTATGATAGATGAGTGCATCTACAAGTTACAGAAGTTCATCGTAAGACGTTGGCTCTTAGACGAGCATAAGCGTGTTGACGGCAGAGGTATGGACGAAATGCGTCCTCTCGCCGCTGAAGTAGGACTTCTCCCCAGAGTACACGGCTCAGGTCTGTTTACCCGTGGTCAGACACAGGTTATGACTATCACAACCTTAGGTCCTGTAAGCGACAGCCAGAAGCTTGACGGAATTGACGAAGAAGAAACTAAGCGTTATATGCACCACTACAATTTCCCTGCATACTCTGTAGGCGAAACAAAGTCAAGCAGAGGTCCCGGCAGACGTGAGATCGGTCACGGCGCACTTGCACAGCGTGCACTTGAGCCTGTTATACCTCCTGTTGAGGAATTCCCCTATGCAATAAGACTTGTATCGGAGGTTCTTTCTTCAAACGGCTCTACATCACAGGCTTCTATCTGCGGCTCTACACTTTCTCTTATGGACGCAGGCGTTCCGATAAAGTCACCTGTTGCAGGCATTTCATGCGGTCTTATCACTGAGGGTGACCGTTGGATGACAATGGTTGATATTCAGGGTCTTGAAGACTTCTTCGGCGATATGGACTTCAAGGTTGGCGGTACACACAAGGGTATCACAGCTATTCAGATGGACCTTAAGATTGACGGTCTTACACCTG
>CAVJKI010000198.1:0-4159 GCA_963649995.1 Sodaliphilus sp. | reverse complement strand
GACCTCAATATGTTTGAGATAGCACATTCTCTTAACCGTCAGTTCGGAAAAGAACAGTGGTGCCTTTATACAGGAAAGCTCCTTTACAGCTTTGTAGACAATCATGATGTTTCACGAATTGCCACAATGCTAAACAACAAGCGTCAGCTTCCCGTTATCTATCCGCTTTTATTCACAATGCCCTGTATTCCAGGTGTTTATTACGGCAGTGAATACGGCATAGAGGGTGACAAGCACAACGGTGATGACGCTCTGCGTGTGGAATATAATGAAGAAAAGTTCAAGGCTGAGGGTATTGCCGATCTCACAGGTGAAATTACTGCGCTGTGCAACCTGCGTACATCTACAAAGGCGCTTGCACACGGCGATTATACGCCTTTACAGCTTCTCAACAGACAGTTCTCATTCAGACGTGACTGCGACGGTGAAACAGTCGTAACGCTTCTCAATATTGATGATAACCCGTTTGATTTCAATCCCGGTATCGGCGGTGAATTTACAGACGTACTTACGGGCAAGAAGATAGATTTATCTGGCAGTGTACATCTTGACGGTTGCAGTGCAATAGTTGCGGTGAACAAATGATAAAAGCGGTTATATTTGATATGGACGGCACGCTCCTTGACAGTGAAAGGATAGGACTTAAGGCGTGGCAGTATGTTATTGATAAATACAGGCTTACCTTTGATTTATCGCTCCCTTACCGTTCAATCGGACTTAATTACATATCAATGAAAAAGCTGTTCCTCTCTGAGCTTGGAGAGAGCTATCCGTTTGATGAATACTGGGAATATGCCAAAAAGTATTTTGCAGAATATGAAGAGGAAAACGGAATACCTGTCAAGAAAGGATTTGAAACGCTTTGCGGTTATCTGAAGGACAAGGGTATAGGTATGTATGTTGCTACCTCCACATATCACGATTCAGCCGCAAGAGAGCTTGAACACTCAGGTATACTGAATTTTTTGACGGTATCGTAGGCGGCGATGAAATAACCAAAGGCAAGCCCGACCCTGAGATTTTCCTTAAAGCGTTGGAGCTAACTAACTCCGACAAGGAAAGCTGTCTCATAATTGAGGACAGCGCAAACGGTCTTAAAGCAGGAATTGCATCGGGTATACGGACTGTGTTCATAAAGGATATAGTTGACGTTCCCGCTGAAATAACCGATAATGTATACGCCAAGTGCGTAGATTTGTCGGGAGTTATAGACGTTATTGAACAAATCAGCTGATTATGTTTGTCTGTTTTGCTTGCATTTGAACGTTTCGTGTGATATAATTAAATATTATGACGAAATGAAAAGGATGATGTAAATGCCGATTAAAATTCCTAATAATCTGCCGGCTTTCAGCACACTTGTCAACGAAAATATTTTCGTTATGGCTGATGAAAAAGCATCAAGACAGGATATAAGACCGCTTAAGATTGCAATTGTTAACCTTATGCCCACAAAGATCGTTACCGAAACACAGCTTTTAAGATTACTCAGTAATACGCCCTTGCAGGTCGATATTACTCTTGTCAAGACTGAAACGCACAACCCGAAGAATACCTCGCAGGAACACCTTATCAATTTCTATACTACCTTTAATCAGATAAAGGAGCAGTATTTTGACGCATTGATTATTACAGGCGCACCTGTTGAGCTTCTTGACTTCAATTCGGTGCATTACTGGAAAGAGCTTTGCGACATAATGGAGTGGAGCAAAACTCACGCATTCAGCACAGTACACATCTGTTGGGCGGCTTTTGCAGGACTTTATTACCATTACGGGATACAAAAGCAGGTGCTTGATAAGAAAATGTTCGGTATTTTCCCCCATAAGATCAATGCGATAAATCACCCGTTATTAAAAGGCTTTGATGATATTTTCATGGTACCTCATTCACGGTATACAGGTGTTAAGATAGAGGATATTGAGAATAATCCAAATCTGGCATTGCTCGCTTATTCCGATATTGCTGGAGCGTATATTATAGCCGACCGTACCAACAGACAAATTTTCATCACGGGCCACGCTGAGTATGACAGGAACACATTAAAAGACGAATATATGCGTGATGTAGAGAAGGGAATACCGATAGAAGTACCTTGCAACTATTTCCCCGATGATAATCCCAAGCTGACGCCGCATTTTACATGGCGCGGTCATGCAAGTCTTATGTACTCGAACTGGCTCAACTTCTGTGTATATCAGGAAACGCCGTTTGATCTCACGAAGCTTGAACCGCTTGAATATTAACAATTTAACGATAAAAGCCGCAGACCGATTTAGTATCAGCCTGCGGCTATATTTTTTACTTTTCACAGAAAAGCTCTATTTCTTCACCGAGCGGTCCGCGGCAGAACGCAATTCTTGCAATCAGCGGATTTTCGGCAGGAATGTAAATGTCTTTCGGCTTTACAAAAACCTCATATCCTGCTTTTTCGATCCTGTCTGCAAGCTCGTCTGCATCGGTTACGGCAAGTGCAAAGTGCCTTATAACGCCTTGCGGTAAATCGCTTTCGGCGTTTGAGAAAACCTCGATGATACCGTTTCCCGTATCAAACATAACCCCGATAGGATTGTCCCAATCGGGACCCCATTGTCTTACTATCATCATGCCGAGCGTTTCGGTGTAGAAAGCGATAACCTTTTTCAGCTGTTCGCCTTTATTGCATTTGAATGAAACGTGGTGTATTCCTGTTACCATTTCTTACTCCTTATTTCCGTGACAATTTTTATCCAACCTGTTATGCCGTTTGGGATTTTATCACAATACGGTGTTCCGTCATCATACATGAGATTTGCCTGCACCTGTGTTATCATGCAGTGCTGTCCCATTTCTATTCCGAAAAACAACGATGCAACGCCGTGGTCGCCGTTTCGTGTCCATTCGGGAGTATAACAGATACCGTTTTTCATTACAGATATATAGTCATAGATTTCGCTGTATTCTTTTTTATAGCAACCGAACTCATCATGCCTGCCGCAGGCGTAAAGCACGTTGACACCGTTATCTTCAAGCATTTTAAGCTGACTTATAGACGGCATAAACCTTGAAGAAACAGGTATACAGCCGTCAAAAAGCTCAGGATAGCGCAGAACCATTTCCCACGTCATATATCCGCCCGAAGATCCGCCTGCGATAATTATGTCCGAAATCGGATTGTCATTAACTGTCTTGTCGATGATGCCCTTGAGATACGGATAGTAATTATCATTCCAGCTGTCGCTGAGTTCTCCGTTTTCGTCCTTCTTTTCGTTTGCGAGGGGTACGAGTATAAAAGCGCCGCCGCCCATTTTCTGTTGATAATCGGCAGTTGCAAACATTTCACCGCCGCTGTGCGATACACATATTCTGCCGTCAAAGGAGTTTGTTGCGCCGTGAATAAACACAAGAAGCGGATATTTACCGCTTTCACGGACAGCTCCGTTTCTTATGGGATCGTACAGATAATATGTAATATCACCTGTTTTTTCGGCAGGGAAAGTAAATTTATCAAATTTATCACGTTCTGTTCCGCCGATATAAGATGGCTTGTAGCTTATGAAATCATCTTTTCCGAGATACTTTTCCCATTCCGCTCGTACATTATCAACCTTTGTCTTGTCGCTGAATTCGGTTACTTTCATATTTCCACCTCTGTATTATTTAAGGCAACACCGACATTCTTATGCAGGCGTTGCCTTAAAGTTATGTGTTATTTATTACAGCTGTACCGGCACTATCTTCCAGATTTCCTTAGCGTAATCGCTTATCGTTCTGTCTGAGCTGAACTTGCCTGAGAAGCACATATTAGCCCAGCACTTTCTTGCAAAGTCAAGACGTGCGTTTGCATAGTCGCTGTTGGCTTTGAGCTTTGCTTCAACGTAGGATTCAAGGTCGCCGAGCAGGTAGTAATGATCGGGAACGTGCCAGCTTGCACCATCGGTCAGTGCAAAGTAAAGCTCCTTGAAATCGCCTGTGCCGCCGTCGCTTACCGTACCGTCAATAAGCGTATCAAGAACACGCTTGATTTTCGGATTCTTGCTTACAAGCTTTCTCGGATCATAGTCCTTCATAATCGTTTCAAGTTCTTCAACCCTTGCGCCGAAGATGTAGTTATTGCTTTCTCCCGCTTCCTGTACTATCTCAACGTTTGCGCCGTCATAAGTGCCGAGCGTAACCGTGC
>CAVJKI010000197.1:0-4193 GCA_963649995.1 Sodaliphilus sp. | reverse complement strand
GTATACATATAACCGTGAAACTGATTTTCATTATCTCATAAGCCCACTGCCGTAATTTCGGTTTACACATTTTAATATTGACATTCGCACTTTTAAGCGGTATACTATTAAAGTACGCATAAATTTATTTTAGCTTTTTAAAAAGGAATTTGAGCATGATATACAAAAACCCCGTACTGAAAGGCTTCTACCCCGACCCCTCCGTCTGTTTTGCAAACGGAAAATATTATCTTGTAACAAGCACCTTTCAGTATTTCCCCGGTGTTGCTCTTTTTGAGAGCGATAACCTTGTAAACTGGAAGCAGATAGGCTATGTACTGACACGTCCCGAACAGGTAATGCTTGACAAGATACCTGCGTCAGGCGGCGTATTTGCTCCCACTATCCGCTATAACAACGGCAGGTTCTATATGGTGACTACAAATGACACCACGCACAGAAACTTCTATGTTTATACCGATGACATCTACGGCGAATGGTCAGACCCTATCGAAGTCGATCAGGGCGGTATCGACCCGTCGCTGTACTTTGAGGACGGCAGAACATTCTTCATAAGCAACGGACAGGACGACTACGGCGAGGGCGGCGTTGTACAGTGCGAGATTGACATTGCAACGGGTAAAAAGCTCTCCCACAGCAAGTCTATCTGGAAAGGTTCGGGCGGACGTTATCTCGAAAGCCCCCATGTATATAAGATAAACGGAAAATATTACCTCATGGCGGCAGAGGGCGGCACAGAATACGGTCACATGATAACATACGCCGTATCGGACGATATTTGGGGTGAGTATATCACAGGCGACAACAACCCCATACTTACAAACCGCAACAAAGCGCCGTACATTATACAGGGTATCGGTCACGGCGACCTGATTCAGGACAAGTACGGCGACTGGCATATATTAAGCCTCGGCTTCAGACAGATGGGTATATGGATGCCTTTCCACAGCCTCGGCAGAGAGGTTTTCCTCTCCCCTGCCCGCTTTGACGAAAACGGCAGACTGTTCGCAGGACTTGACGGCACGACAGATGCACAGTACGAAATAAAGGGCGATTTTGTTCAGAACAAATTGCCCGTGTTCACATTCGGCAACACAGACCCCGCAATCGACTGGTGCTATCTTCGTAAATACCACCCCGAAAATTATAAGCTGTCAGCCGATAAATATGAGCTTTGCGGCACTGATTTAACGCTTGATGATATGGATTCGCCTACATTTATTGCTCTGCGCCAGCGTGACTTTGATATGGAGCTGAGCGTAAACGTAAAGCTTACAGACGGCGGCGAGGGCGGTGTTACAATGTATATGTGCGAAAACGAGCATTACGACATTGCGCTTAAAAAGACGGCGGACAAGACCTACGCAGTGCTGAAGCTCAACATCGGCGGTATCAAGCACGAGCAGAATAAGGTCGCGTTAGATGCGGACAATGCAACACTTACGGTAAGAGCCGACCATTACAATTACAATTTCTTTGTAAAATGCGGCGTCAATGAAACATATCTCGGAAGCGGTCAGGTAAAATATCTCACAAGCGAGGTTTCAGGCGGCTTTACAGGCACAATGACAGGATTATACGCTGTAGGCGGCATGGCACAGTTTACCGATTTCAGCTGTGCGTACACCGAAAGCGAAGAATAAAAAAGAGGGTTATAATATGAATTTTTTCCAGAAAGATATTGAAACAATGCCTAGAGCAGAGCTTGAAAAGCTCCAGCTCGAAAAACTGAAGTACATCACAAAATACTGCTATGATAATGTACCGCTTTACAAGAAGAAGTTTGATGAAGTCGGCTTTGACTGTTCAAAAATCAGAACACTGTCGGACATTCAGTACATACCTTATACCACTAAAGCGGATTTCCGTGACAACTATCCTTTCGGGATGTTTGCAACACCGCTTAAAAAGGTAACTCGTCTTCACGCATCATCAGGCACTACAGGCAAGCCCACCGTTGTAGGCTACACCAAAAACGACCTTGAAATGTGGTCTGACTGCATGGCAAGACTGGTTACAGCCGCAGGCGCAACAGATGAAGATATAGTACAGATCTCATTCGGATACGGACTTTTCACGGGTGCGCTCGGTCTGCACTACGGACTTGAAAAGATAGGCGCTACCGTTGTTCCCTGCTCATCGGGCAACACCGAAAAGCAGGTCATGCTGATGAAGGATTTCGGCACTACAGCGCTTGTAGCAACACCGTCCTACGCACTGAGAATAGGCGAGGTTGCCGAGGAAATGGGCATTAAGAGAGATGAACTCAAACTGCGTTTAGGTCTTTTCGGCTCTGAGGGCTGCACTCCCGAAATGAGAGCGCAGATTGAGGATTATCTGCACCTGCTTGCTACCGACAACTACGGCATGAGCGAGCTTATGGGACCGGGCGTATCGGGTGAATGTTCACTGCGCTGCGGTCTGCACTTCAACGAAGATCACTTCCTCCCCGAGATCATTAACCCCGAAACAGGCGAGGTACTCCCTGAAGGCTCAAAGGGCGAGCTTGTTATAACAACCCTTTCAAAGGAAGCGCTCCCCGTTCTGCGTTACCGTACAAAGGACATCACTTCAATAACATACGAAAAGTGCGAGTGCGGAAGAACTCACGCCCGTATGGGTAAGCCCTCAGGCAGAAGCGATGATATGCTGAAGATCAGAGGCGTAAACGTATTCCCCTCACAGATCGAAAGCGTAATCATGACTATCCCGCAGATTGCTCCTCACTACCAGCTCGTTGTTACCCGTGAGGGAAGCAGTGACAGACTGGAAGTAAAGTGCGAGCTTGTTGACGGAAGCGTGCTTGAAAGCCTTGAATCGCTGTCGAACTTACAGAAGAACATTCACCACAACCTTAAAACCGTTCTCGGCATCGATACAAAGGTTACGCTTGTTGAGCCAAAGACGATCGAGCGCTTTGAGGGCAAGGCTAAGCGTGTAATCGACCTTCGCAACAAGTAATATGAAGCTGAAATACGATGAAGCGGATATGCACGCACAGCTTGTAAAGGTGCTGTATCCCGATGAAACCGCCATGTTCCCCGTATACTGCGTATACAATGATAAATCATTTATGGGAAGCGGTATGGAATACGGTTATTTAGCCGTTACCGACAAGGGCAGACTGCTTATGATACGCTATGATTTTATAGGCGACGGCAACTGCGGCTCATGTCCGCTTACCGCTATAAAGAGGCTTAAAATAAAGAAGCTCCTTATCGGTCAGTACAAGCTTGAATTTACTCTTATGACCGACGGCAAGGATTTTAAGACGACCGTACAGATAGCGCCGAAAATGGCTTTCGGAGCATTTCCGAATCAATACGCAAATCTTAATATGCTGCTATCGTCATTACAGCCCTACCAAACCAAATAAATATAAAAAGAAAAAGAACAAAAGGAAAGAAAAGAGAAAACAAAATGTCACTTGAAAAAGTAAGGGAACATTTCAAGGCTTACGGTATCGAGGACAGAATAATCGAGCTGTCCGAGTCAAGCGCAACAGTTGAGCTTGCCGCTCATGCGCTCCATACCGAGCCTTGCAGAATAGCCAAGACCTTATCATTTATGCTCAGCGACAGACCGATACTCGTTGTAACGGCAGGCGATGTAAAGATTGACAACGCCAAGTACCGCCATACATTCGGTGCAAAAGCAAAAATGCTGACCGTAGATCAGGCGGCAGAGCTAATCGGTCATGCAGTCGGCGGCGTATGCCCTTTCGGACTGAATGACGGCGTTACCGTTTATCTTGACGAGTCGCTGAAACAGTACGAAACGGTATTCCCTGCCTGCGGAAGTTCAAACAGTGCTATTGAGCTTACTATCCCTGAGCTTGAAAAATATTCGGGATATGATAAGTGGGTAGATGTCACTAAGGCAGTGTCATGATGACACAGGCAGTTCGCCGCTACGACAGTTTGCGGCTTGCGTAACCTGCGTTATCGGCGAATGCTTATGCACACCTCTTAACGCTTTTTGTAAACCGTAAATTACTAAAATCTGAAACGCAGTATTCCTTATTAAAAAGCAACATAAAAAGCGGAACGTGAAACCCACGCTCCGCTTTTCTGTATATTCTTTGTAATCAAAGTATCGTGAACACTGTACCCACAACGAGAAGTACAAGTCCTGCCGACGACATCGCCGTGAGCTTTTCCTTAAGGAATACTCTTGAGAACAGTACGACAGCC
>CAVJKI010000196.1:1837-4200 GCA_963649995.1 Sodaliphilus sp. | reverse complement strand
CAAGCGATCTTAAGAGCAGCCTGAGCTGTTCTCTTACCGTTTCTTGTCTGGAGCATATAGAGCTTACCGTGTTCAACTGTGAACTCCATATCCTGCATATCTCTGTAGTGGTCTTCAAGAGTCTTGCAAACTTCTGTGAACTGCTTGAAAGCCTCAGGGAACTTCTGTTCCATTTCCTGAATGTGCATAGGTGTACGAACACCTGCAACAACGTCTTCGCCCTGTGCGTTTGTTAAGAACTCACCGAACAGACCCTTAGCGCCTGTAGCGGGGTCACGAGTAAATGCAACACCAGTACCGCAGTCGTCACCCATGTTACCGAATGCCATAGACTGTACGTTTACGGCTGTGCCCCATGAGTAAGGAATATCGTTGTCACGTCTGTATACGTTAGCTCTGGGGTTATCCCATGAACGGAATACTGCCTTGATAGCGCCCATCAGCTGTTCCTTAGGACCTGAGGGGAAGTCTTCGCCGATCTTAGCCTTATATTCAGCCTTGAACTGACCTGCGAGGTTCTTTAAGTCGTTAGCGTCAAGCTCAACGTCCTGTGTAACGCCCTTTTCAGCCTTCATCTTGTCGATGAGTTCCTCGAAGTACTTCTTACCAACTTCCATTACGACGTCGGAGTACATCTGGATAAATCTTCTGTAGCAGTCCCAAGCCCATCTTTCGTTGTTTGACTTTTCAGCCATAACAGCAACAACGTCTTCGTTAAGACCGAGGTTAAGGATTGTGTCCATCATACCGGGCATTGAAGCTCTTGCACCTGAACGTACAGATACGAGCAGGGGGTTTTCCTTATCACCGAACTTCTTGCCTGTGATGCCTTCCATCTTTACGATGTATTCGTTGATTTCAGCCATGATCTCATCGTTGATCTTACGGCCGTCTTCGTAGTACTTTGTACAAGCCTCTGTTGAAATTGTGAAGCCCTGGGGTACGGGAAGACCGATGTTGGTCATTTCTGCAAGGTTTGCACCCTTACCGCCGAGAAGCTCTCTCATTGTAGCATTACCCTCTGAAAAGAGGTAGCAATACTTATGTGCCATTGGGGGTTCCTCCTAAATTATTATTCCGGCCGTTTGTCTGAATTTTCCATTCCTGCGGAAAAACCGCAGAATTACAGACTTATCAGCCATACAATAAGTATTATAACAGATTTATTCGTATATTTCCAGTACTTTTTAAAATTTTTTTGTTTTTATGTCCCGAAATTGAGGAAAATTTTTTGTAAAATGTGACTAAAGAGCTTACCTGTATCCACTGGGTAAGGACGCTTTCGGTAAGTCTGCAAAGCCGTTACACGATGTAACGTCACGAACCTCTGATACCGCGTCCGACGCTTTTTCTCCGCATAAAATATGTTTTATCTGTTTTTTCATCTTTTACTTGCAAATACCCCTTTACTTATGGTACAATACTAATATACTGCCGTAATAGCGAGCTATCGCTTTACCGTGATGAATCAATGATGTTAAGGAAGATGTTTAAATATGACAGGCGAACAGATAATGAAGGTAACGGGGATACTCCTCGAAAACCTTATCCCCACACTTAAAATTTTCGGCTTTACCCTGCTGTTTTCAATACCGCTCGGACTTATCGTAGCGGCGCTGAAAATGTGCAGATTCAAACCGATCTCGTGGCTTACAAACCTATACATACTCATAATGCGCGGTACTCCGCTTATGCTCCAGATCATCGTTGTTTATTATGCTCTGCCGTTTTTAAAGACGGCAACAAAGGGTACGGGCGGATTTATGGAAAATCTGCTGAGCGGCGTTGATCCTGCGGCTGAGGGCTTCATGTTTACAATGGTAATAATCGCATTCGTGCTGAACTATGCGGCATATTTCGCCGAGATATTCAGAGGCGGTATCGAATCCATCCCCAGAGGTCAGTATGAGGCGGCGACAGCTCTCGGCATGACAAAGGCTCAGACGTTTTTCAGAATTATTCTGCCGCAGGTCATCAAACGTATCGTGCCTGCGTCGTCAAACGAGGTCATAACTCTTGTAAAGGATACATCTCTTGCAAATGTAGTTGCCTATTCAGAGATCATGCTTGCGGCTAAACAGCAGATGATGAATTACAGCTCGCTTGTTCCTCTGTTTATTGCAGGCGTATTCTACTTCGTAATGGCAACGGTGCTGACGGCACTGTTCGGCTTTATCGAAAAGAAGCTGAATTACTACAGATAAGGAGCTTAAAGTATGTCGATACTCAGTGTAAAGAATTTATCAAAGAGCTTTGGCAAGCTTGAGGTATTGAACGATATTTCATTCAACGTAGAGCAGGGCGAGGTTATTTCCATAATCGGTCCGTCGGGAAGCGGAAAATCAACGCTCCTGCGCTGTATC
>CAVJKI010000196.1:0-1827 GCA_963649995.1 Sodaliphilus sp. | reverse complement strand
GTATCAATCAGTTTGAGAAGATTGACAGCGGCGAATGTGAGATTTGCGGAATAACAATGACTAAAAACGACGAAAGCGGCAAAGCTGTATATGCGGATAACAAAACGCTCCATGATATAAGGCTGAAAATCGGTCTTGTATTTCAGAACTTCAATCTTTTCCCGCACATGTCGGTGCTGAAGAATATCACGGAAGCACCTGTTCATGTATTAAAACATGACAAGGCTCAGGCAGAAAAGACCGCTATGGAGCTTCTCGGTAAAATGGGACTTGCCGATAAGGCAAACGAATGCCCGTGCAATCTTTCGGGTGGACAGCAGCAGCGTGTGTCAATAGCCAGAGCGCTTGCACTCAGCCCCGAGCTTCTGTTCTTTGACGAGCCTACCTCTGCGCTTGACCCTGAGCTTACAGGCGAGATATTAAAGGTAATAAAGAGCCTTGCCGAGGAAAAAATGACCATGGTCATAGTAACGCATGAAATGCAGTTTGCAAGCGAGATTTCCGACCGTGTAATATTCATGGACGGCGGTTATGTCATTGAAAACGGCACTCCCGACGAGGTATTCAATAACAGTAAAAACGAACGTACACGTCAGTTCCTTGAAAGGTATCATTCATAATATTGCTTGACTGTAGTGCATATTTATGATAGAATGACTGTTATACGTCAGAAGCTACAGTAATTATATGGAAGGAATTAATATATGAAGGTACTCCTGTTTTCGGAAGGTATGAACCTTATTAAAATATCAGGTCTGGGCAGAGCTATCATGCACCAGCAGAGAGCCATGGAGCTGAACGGTATAGAATATACGCTTGACCCTAAGGACAGCTATGATGTTGTCCATATAAACACTCTCGGACTGAAATCAAAGCACCTTGCCAAAAAGGCAAGGAAAGCGGGCAAGAGAGTAGTATACCACGCTCACTCCACGCAGGAGGATTTCCGTAATTCGTTTATCGGCTCAAATCTTATATCGGGATTATTCAAGAAGTGGATATGCAGCTGTTACCGCAGAGGCGACGTTATAGTAACCCCGACAGAATATTCAAAGTCGCTTATCAGAGGTTACGGACTGACCGCTCCGATTTATGCAGTATCAAACGGCATTGATCTTGCAAGATATGAGCCTAAGGACGGCGACAGGGAAGCATTCCGTAAAAAATTCGGACTGAAAGACGATGACAAGGTCGTAATTTCCGTAGGTCTTTACTTTGAACGTAAAGGACTGCTTGATTTTGTGCAGATGGCAAAGGATATGCCCGACTATAAGTTTATATGGTTTGGCAAAACACCGCTTTACAGCGTACCGCACAAGATAAGAAAGGCAGTAAGGACAAAGCTGCCTAACCTCACATTTGCAGGCTATGTACAGCCCGATGAGCTGAAACAGGCTTATGTCGGCTGTGATGTATATATATTCCCGACCTTAGAGGAAACCGAGGGTATCGTGCTTCTTGAGGCGCTTGCGGCAAAGGCAAACGTCATTGTCCGTGATATACCTGTATTTGACTGGCTTAACGGCGGCACTGATTGCTACAAGGCAAAGGACAAGGACGAGTTTGAACGCATGATAAAGGAGATCTACGAGGGTAAGCTCCCGTCATTGCGTGAAAACGGCCGTAAGGCTGTAGAAAATATGGACATCAAGAAAATCGGTGAAAAGCTGATAAAGATTTATAACGGTACCGCTGATGGCGGAGATTGATAAGATTTATTCGTAGGGGAGGGGCTTGCCCCTCCTTAAATATTCCATAGTTTTGCCGTTGATTATGCGGCGTTACAGAAAAACGCAACAACTCAAAAGAACAAACTGCATTTTACGT
>CAVJKI010000195.1:0-4259 GCA_963649995.1 Sodaliphilus sp. | reverse complement strand
TCAAATGCCCAATTCATCTCGCCGACAACCTCGGAACTGCACAAATTGCCGCTTATTGCGTCATACACAAAAGCGTAAACATTTTTATCGCTGCGGTTTAATCCGACATAGGCAACATGATCGCGTCTGCCCGAGCCTGTCGGGTCAAATGCCGTTGACTGCACCAACACGAAATTGTTTAATGCGCTGACATCCATAGAGGTTAAAGCCCCGTCCGAAGCAGTATTGCTTTTGGATACAAAGCTTTGCAGGCTGTTAGCTGTCCCTACATCTGCTATTTTGCCTGTGGTGCGATTGGTATAGGTCTCAAAATAAATCAGCTCGTTTTGCTCCACCATCGCAAACGGGCGGTCAACATCGTAACCGTAAGGGTTAGTCGTCTTGTCATATCCCGCAGGGACGGTGTTTTTCATCAGCGAATTTGCCGCATCGGATGAAAAGGTCGGACTGTCCGAGCCGTCCTCGGCAAATGACGAAAACGGCAGACTTGCGGCTATCATCGCAGCAGCGAGTACTGCACTTATCGCTCGTCGAAAAATGAATTTCTTGTTCATAGTTCATACTCCTTCAAAATCGGGTTTAACGCATACAGCGGTAGAATAGAAAAAAAGAAAATGAGCCATATAGCTCTTATTAAATATTATATCATAATGCGGAGATTTCGGGCGTGTCGTTTACGCTGTATTGTTGTCGTTTACGTCGCAGAGAATTACACAGACAAAATATTGCTTGTCAAACAACGGATTTTCATGTAAAATAGTATACGGACGATCAGTACAACGAATTTTACTGTAAACGGGAGGTTTCTCGTCATAATGGAAAGCAATATACATAAATTTTTACGGTGGATATGCACGGCACTGTTTCCGATCCTTTGCATCGGCATGATATGGTTTTTGCAGAATTTCACTAAGCTTGATACATCTATACAATATATAGACTGGCAAACTGCCGTCAAGATCGGACAAGATGATTCGCTGACCGAGCTTGACTATTCCGTACCACCCGAAATAGGTGACAGGTTTCGGCTTGAAACAGTCATTCCCGCAAACAGCAAATACGGTAATCTGATATTTGAAACGGCAGGAATGAATCTGACGGTCAGCATAGACGAAAAAGCGGTGTGGCAGTCCGAAACACTTGTGCCCGAGGGAGCGGCAGGACAGACCCAGGCGATTATTCCATTACCGCTCGATACCGAATGCAAGCTTACCGTTATCGGTACGGTGACCGACACAACAAGCATTATTTTTCCGCCTTTTCCACGCTTTGCGCCTGTAGATGCGGAAGAGATCGAAAGCTACGCCTATGCGAATTATTACAGCATTCCCGCAGGTGCGACCGCTTTCATATCGCTGATGATCGCAGGTCTGTTTCTTTTGGGAATTGCACGCAAAAATACGGATTGGAGTCTGATACCGCTTTTCCTCGCCTCTGTAGGGCTTACTATGCAATGGATCACAAAAGGAATGGGATATCATTTTCTTGATGACGGATTGGTCGATTTCCTTAATCGGCAGGAAATAGGCATTTTACTGCTTGCGCTTTTGGTAGTCTATCTCGTGATGAACCGACAGCGTAAATTCTGGAAATACTTCGGGATTTCCGCCGCCGTAAGTGCCGTTACATTGGCTGTCGCATACACTATATCGTTTTTCACAAACAGCCGCCTTTCAAAATATATCGGCAGACTGATCTCAGATGTCACGGAGCTTTATGATTATTCAGGACTTCTGTATTGGATCACCGTCTGGACAGTCGCTGTATGTGCGGTCATCTCCGCCTATGCCGTAACACGTTCGATCATTTCACAGCAGATGGAAACCAAAACACTCCGCCTGCGCAACGAGCTTATCATGAACAGCTATCATGCAATAGAAAGCAATGTGACCGACAGTGCCGCCATTCGCCATGAAATGAAGCATAAAATAATCGCCCTTGACGCACTGTATCAGAAGGGCGATTATGAGACGCTGGGACAGCTGATCGGAGATATAAAACAGCAAAACGATCATCTGGCACAAACACAGTTTACCGAAAATTTTACGGTCAATACGATCTTACAGGACGTTGCTTATCGTGCGGCACAGTCCGACATCAGCTTTGATGTGTTCGTTTCTGTTCCGCCGCAGTTGACTGTTGCCGAAAGCGATTTATGCGAGCTTTTAATGAATATGCTTGATAATGCGTTGGAAGCCGCTGCGGAGGTTACCGACGGAAAACGGTTTGTCCGCTTTCGGATCGAAACAAAGAACGGCTTTCTTGCCGTCAAGTGTGAGAATTCGTATTCCGGCAAGCGCAGACAGGATGCGGACGGCAACTATATCACAACCAAGAATGATGCCGAAACCCACGGCTTCGGCTTAAAGCTGATGAACGCCGTAGCCGTTCGCTATCACAGCATTCTGGATATATTCACCTCGGAGGATCGGATCTTCACCGTGCAGACAGCACTTAAACTGCCTAAAAAATAAATATTAAGAGGTCACCCCAGAATATAAGCGATGACCTCTTAGTTATTGATTTATATATCGCACAAATGCGCTTTGAAAGGCTTTATAATAGGCTCTTCCCACCGGGAGCGTTTCGCCGCTTTGCAGGGAAAGCTCAGTTCTGCCGATCTCACGCACCTCATTCAAATTCACAAGATAGCTGTTATGGCAGCGGGCAAATTGCCCCGCAGGAAGCTGTTTTTCAAAATCCGAAAGTGAAAAATAGTAGGTTCTGTTACCTGTACTTTGGTGGATCACTATGCTGTGATTATAGCTCTCGACATATCGTATATCCGAAAAAGATAAATGCACCAGTTTATTTCCGATGTGAACCACAACGGTTTTCGGTATGTAATTCAGCTTCAGATCGGTGTGGATCGCACTTGCCAGCGCATCCCGCCGTACAGGCTTTAAGAGGAAATGAATAGGTTGAACGCCGTACCCCTCGCCAAGATAGTCCTCACACGCTGTCACAAAAATGATTGACACCCGATTGCCTTTTTCTCTTAAAGACCGGGCAAGCTCCATACCCGTCATGCCGTCCATCTGAATATCCAATATCAGCAGGTCAAAG
The DNA here is from genome assembly GCA_963649995.1 of Sodaliphilus sp. Classification (GTDB taxonomy): domain Bacteria; phylum Bacillota; class Clostridia; order Oscillospirales; family Ruminococcaceae; genus Ruminiclostridium_E. The sequence continues at coordinate 1,193 of CAVJKI010000195.1, read as the reverse complement.
GGGCAGTTTTCGCTGTTAAGCCGTTTTTCAAGCTCTTGTGCCGAACGAAAAGGCTCAAGCTTATATTCAACACTGTCGTTAGTTAAAATATCACTACAAAGAGAACATAAATTTTCTCGTATTAAATCATCGTCATCGCAAACTGCGATACGGTATGCGTCCATCTTCTCACCTGCAAACTCGGAATTATTATATGTTATTATTATAACATAAATTTACGCAGATTGCAACCTAGAGCGGTATAGCGGTTGCTTATAAAAGCCTATAGTCAGATGATAGAGAACAGAAAACAAATCATCGAGGATTGCAAACTAATGCGTAAAAAGCTGACCGATTTCAAGTCACTGGACGCCGATATTGAGCGTCAGTTTGAGAAAACGCAGATTGTTGCCGAACTTGTCAAGGCTGCAGTTAAGGATAATGCTACCACCGCACAGTCGCAGAAAGCGTACTTGGAAAAGTATGAGGCACTTACCAAAAGGTACGAAACAGCTACTATGGAACTGGAACGCCTGCAAAACCTCCGTACTCTCCGCAGTCAGAAAGATAAAGCAATGGCGCTTTACATAAGAACTCTGAAAAAACAGCCGACCGTATTGAGTGAGTGGAACGACACCTTATGGACTGTGATGGTAGAGAAAGCAATCGTCCACAGAAACGGTGAGATAACCTTTGTGTTTTACAACGGCACTGAAGTCAGAGTTGGAGAATAGCAAGATATTCATTAGATTTCTCTAAAACTCAGGTGTGATTCAGTTGTTTAGAACGAGAGCAAATGGAAATGAGGCTGCGGCTTTACGCAACTTTTCTCTTGACAGTCGAGTTTACGAATAAGACCTGTTTCGTTCTAACATCAAAGTAGAAAGTCGCTTTTTTCAAGAAAAAAACAGGTACGCCCTCCACGGAAATAAATCTGTAGAGGGCATATAACATATATTGACCGGACAGCCTACAGGCGTAAATAAAATGGACATATGTCCCACGTAGGCAAGAGCGTATGTTTCTTGTAATTAACAATATATTCTTCTGAAATCTCCATTCGCATTAGGTAAAAGTTATCCGACCGCCGATTTGGTTGGTTACCGTATCTAATCTATAAGAGAATGCAGATTTTTACAAAATGCTGACAATCAAGCCAGTCACAAATGCGAATCCCATCACAAACAGAAGATACAGACAGAACCGTTTGATTC
>CAVJKI010000194.1:0-4290 GCA_963649995.1 Sodaliphilus sp. | reverse complement strand
AGAATCGCTTGACTGTGCTGTAGCACTTCAGGAACTTCAGAACATGGGCGTTGAGAATATTATCGCATTTGACGCACATGACCCCAGAGTATGCAACGCTGTACCGCTTATGGGCTTTGATAACATTATCCCCACTTATCAGGTACTGAAGGCTCTGTTTAAGTATGTCAAGGATTTCAGAATGGATAAAGATCACTTCACAGTTGTTAGCCCCGATGAAGGTGCACTTAACAGAAATATGTACTATTCATCCGTTCTCGGTGTTGATCTCGGTATGTTCTACAAAAGACGTGACTACTCACAGGTAGTAAACGGACGTAACCCCATCGTAGCTCACGAGTACCTCGGTAACTCGGTCGAGGGTAAGGATGTATTCATTGCAGACGATATTATTTCTTCAGGCGAATCCATGCTTGATATTGCTATCGAGCTTAAGAAGCGCAATGCTAAGAGAATCATTGCATACGCAACATATCCTATCTTCACAAACGGTCTTGCGGCATTTGATAAGGCTTATGCCGAGGGTAAGATCGACTATGTGTTCGGTACAAACCTTTCGTACAGAACTCCCGAACTGCTCAGCAGAGAATGGTTCTGCGAGGTTGACGCTTCCAAGTACCTGTCATATCTTATCATGGCTCTTAACCATGATATGTCGATCAGCAAGGTAATTGATCCTCATCAGAAGATAAGCGCTCTGCTTGAAAAGCACAAGAACGACTGATAACAAGACTGCGATTTCGCAGTGTCTGAATTTATCAACAGTCTGTGCCTCCGCTCATTGACGGGCGGAGGCACATTTTATAGGAGATGAATTATGCCGTTAGCAGACAGAATACGTCCGTCAACGCTTGACGAGGTTGTAGGACAAAGGCATATCTTAGCGCCGGGAAAACCGCTGTATAATATCATAAACAGGGGACAGATACCCAACATGATATTCTACGGTCCGTCGGGTGTCGGCAAAACCACGGTTGCCAATATAATCGCAAAGAAAACCAGTATGAGCCTGTACCGCCTGAACGGAACGCAGGCATCGACCTCGGATATAAAGGATATTGTCGCCAACCTCGGTACATTCGGGGCGGCAGGAGGCATACTCCTGTTTCTTGACGAGATACAGTATCTTAACAAAAAGCAGCAGCAAACCCTGCTCGAATACATCGAAAACGGGGAGATAACGCTGATAGCTTCAACTACAGAAAATCCGTATTTTTATGTATACAGCGCTATACTTTCACGTTGTACCGTGTTTGAGTTCAAGCAGGTGACCGCCGATGATATTTTACCCGCCGTCAATCGTGCTTTTAAATTGATGGGCGAGGAAATGAACACGGAGTTTAAGCTTGAAGACGGCGTTTCAAGGCATATCGCATACGGTTGCGGGGGAGATGTCAGAAAGGCGGCGAATACCGTAGAGCTTTGCTGCCTGTCAAGCGAGGGCGATACCGTCACTATGGATACCGCAAGGCTTCTCACTCAGAAAAGCAGTATGAACTATGACCGTGACGGTGATCAGCACTATGATATTCTGTCGGGACTCCAGAAGTCAATAAGAGGCTCGGACGAGAATGCGGCGCTCCATTACGCCGCAAGATTGCTTGCGGCAGGCGATATAACATCTCTTTGCAGGCGACTGCTTGTTATAGCGAGCGAGGATATAGGGCTTGCTTATCCCATGGCAGTGCCGATAGTAAAGGCTTGCGTTGACAGTGCGTTACAGCTTGGACTGCCCGAAGCGAGAATACCGCTTGCCGAGGCTGTTGTTCTGCTTGCAACATCGCCTAAGTCTAACAGCGCCTATCTTGCGATAGCCGCCGCCATGCAGGACATTGAGGACGGAAAAACAGGCGACATACCCCGCCACCTGCAAAATAAGCATTATGACGGTGAGGGCGATGTGGTAAAGGGTCAGCATTATCTTTATCCGCACGACTATCCTAATCACTATGTCGAACAGCAATATCTGCCCGAACAGATAAAGGACAGAGTATATTATACCTTCGGAGATAATAAATTCGAGCAACAATCAAAAGCATATTGGGATAATATTAAAGGTAAAAAGAAATAAAAGCAAGTCTGCCGATGTTATTTTTCGGCGGACTTATCCTTATTTCCCGTCTTTACTTTTCTGCAACCGTTATACAGCTGATTTACCCCAATATACAACAAAAATGCACCAAACAGCTTACGCAGAAGCTGTACATCAATGATACCCGCAATAAAGCTCCCGACAACGGCGCAGGGAAGCCCGAAAATCAGATATTTCCCTACAAGCTTTACATCAACCAGCTTGTTCTTTATATGAATGATGATTGAAAGCAGGGCAATAGGCAGAAAGAACATCAGGTTGATTCCCTGAGCTATATCCTGAGGCGTGCTTGTAAATATTGACAGGTACACAAGCAGGATAAAGCCGCCACCAAGCCCCATTGACGCCGCCGCACCCGTGAGCAGTCCGACTATTATGTTCATATAAGCATCCTCACAGCGCTTGCGATAATCAGTATCCCGAACACTATTCTTATAATGCGGTCGGGCATTTTCCTTAGCAATAAAGCGCCGAGTACAGCTCCAATAAGCCCATACGGAATGTACTCTAAGGACGTCCCGAAATCAAGCTTCCCGTTGATAAGGTACACTACTGCCGTGACAAGGCTCAGTATAAATATAAGCGCCACAGAGGAAGCGTGCGCCTTCCTCGGCTCAACGTTATTCTTTTCAAATGCGGGAACGGCAACTGTGCCGCCGCCTGAGCCGAACAGCCCGTTCAGAAAGCCGCAGATACCGCCGTAAATAAGCTCTGTATATTTCTTCATATAAGTATTTTCTGCATTGTCACAGCTTTTATGCAAAATGAAAAGCCGTACTGTTTTGAGCAGTACGGCTGTTATTTTTAGGACCACCTTGCCGTGGTATGACGATGAAACCCGCACATAAAGTACGGTGGGTAACTTTCCCCCGACTGTTTCACGCTCCCTTCGTCCGCATGGCGGGAGGTCTGCAATCCGCAACCGGAAAGAAATCCCTATTAAAGAGTGTCGGATCATATGAAATCATACTGAAGCGCACAAGGCAGTGAATTGACTGTATTTTATTCTTCTTCCTCGTCAAGCTCATCAAAGACTTTGAAGAATTCCTTAGCTACACGATCGTATTCCTTATCGTCGTCGATTGTAGAAAGGTAAACCTCATCGTTCTTGCTTACTTCCTTGAGGATAACATAAACATCGCTGTCGGCGTTTTCGTCGTCTTCTTCGGGTATAACTGCACAATAGTTACAGCCGTCAACTTCAATTCTTCCGATCAGCTCAAAAGTAACGGTATCGCCGTTTTCGTCTTCGAGGTCTATATACTCGGCAGTGTCTAAGTCGTTGTCTGCGATATTTTCGATTTCTGACATTCTGATTTTCCTTCCTGTTCTGAGGATCGTTTCCGAAGACCTCTTTTCTGTAAATATAATTTTACACGAAACCGCAGGTGTTGTCAAGAGGTATTATATGATTTTTTCACAGTGCTATCCTTAATGGAATAAATTGTCGTGCTTTGCGTAATTTAAGTTATTAGTTTATCAAAAATCGTTGTATTCTGTGTAACTTATGTAACTATGTCACTAATATACAAATCACAGCTGTGCAATTTGTACAGTTTTTGAGTAGAAAAGTGTTGACTTATGTCTTTCCGTGTGGTATCATATAGACAAGGAAAAAGAAAAGTTCCCCAGACTGAATAAAACATCTTGGTGCTGACTATTTAACATTATAAAGAGGGTTTTATTCAACCTATATACGATTCGGAAAGCGTATATAAATTAAGTTCGGACAGGAGGCGAGTCCAATGGGTCAGGAAGTAAGTGAGTCACAGCAGTCTGTTGGGGCTCGCGGTAATAAATAAACAGTGGACGGACGATGATAATACTCAAACGGTACTCATCGGCACACTAAACAAAAGAATTTATTCTTCAACCGGCGAGTAAGGACAGCTACAGGGACTATTGAGAAAACCTTATAGCGATTAATAAATCGCAGATTTCCGCAAAAGCGTTTATGTTATATACAGCTTTCAAGGTAAATACAGGTAAGGTGATTGAAATGTACAGTATAAGACATTCAAAGAGGCAATTCTATTAATAAATCTCTCTTGAGGATGTGTTTAAAATGGTAATACACACTGACTGTATAATAAAACATCAAAGAATGGTGCTTAACGAAGAAAGACAGTGAGGTATAGTCCAATGTACTGAGAATGTGCAAACAGCACAGATTACAAAAATTAAAATCGGTTAAGACT